>JALZHV010000331.1 GCA_030860625.1 Actinomycetota bacterium | reverse complement strand
GTGCCGAAGCTGTGGTGCGGGCGCACGCTCCACCACAGCTGCGTCGACTCGACGATCGAGCCGGCCCGCTCCAGCGTCTCGATGAACTCCTGGTAGGTGCGCCAGTCGCGGAACGGCGACGGCACCCCGCAGCGCGGGAAGGTGCGGGTGAAGATCTCGGAGCGGACGCTGTGGAGACCGGTGTCGCGGCAGTCGAGGAAGGGCGAGTTGGCCGAGACCGCCAGCAGCAGCGGCAAGAGCTCCCGCATCCGGTCGCAGACCGCGATCGCCCGGTCGGCGCCGCGGACGCCCATGTGGACGTGCAGGCTCCAGGTGTTGTTGCGCTGCGCGACCCAGCCGAGTTCCTTGCGCAGCCGGTCGTAGTGCGGGGTCTCGATGATCCGCTGGTCGAGGTAGTTCGCCCAGGGGTGGGTCCCCATCGCCCCCAGCGTCAGCCCCATCCCGCCGACCACGTCGAAGAGCCGCGCCCGCCGCTCGCGCTGGCGCTCGACCGCCTCGGCGAAGGTCTCGGAGCGGCCGGAGCGGATCTCGACCTCGGAGGCGATCAGCTCGCCCGCCGCCGCCTCGGCCAGCACCTCGTCCTTCTGACAGGCGGCGTAGACGTCCTCATAGCGGTGCTCGAGCTCAAGCGTCCGCGGGTCGAGGATCGCGAACTCCTCCTCGAGGCCGATCGTGAAGTCCTGCGAGGACTCGAACTTCTCGCGGGCGAGATCGAGGTCGAGGGCCAAGGTCCGGGGAAGACTAGGCGAGGTAGAAGTAGAGCGCGTAGAGCAGGTCGACCGCGGGGCTGGAGGTGTGGACGGTCACCTCCGGCGGCACCTGCAGCAGCTGCTCGGAGTAGTTGAAGATGATCTTCACCCCGGCTTTGACGAGCCGGTCGGCGACGTCCTGGGCGGCCTCGGCCGGGACCGCGAGGACCCCGACCACGATCTCCTCCTCGGCGACGACGTCGGGCAGCTCGCCGATGTCGCGCACCTGCAGCTCGCCGATCCGGTTGCCGACGACGCCGGGGTCGCTGTCGAAGACCGCCACCACCTGGAAGCCGTGGTCGGCGAAGATCGAGGAGGTGGCGATCGCCTGGCCGAGGTTGCCGGCGCCGAAGAGGGCGATGTTGTGCTGGCCGGAGGTGCGGAGGATCTTGCGGATCTCCGAGACCAGCGAATCGACGTTGTAGCCGACGCCGCGCTTGCCGAACTTGCCGAAGCCGGAGAGGTCGCGGCGGATCTGGGTCGGGTTGATGTGGGTGTACTCGGAGAGCTCCTGCGAGGAGATCGTCTCGCGGCCCATCTTCCGCGCCTGCGTCAAAACCTGCAAATAGCGGGAAAGGCGGGCCGCCACCCCGAGGGAAAGGCGCTCGCCTTCGACTGGGAAGGGCTCCGGGCCCCCTGCGGCCTCGAACTCCTCGATCACCTCGACCATGCCCCCACAGTATCGAGCTTGGCCACCAAGCCAGTTTTGTCCAAAACCAGCTCCGAGACCTCCTCCCCGTCGACCTCGACCACGGGAATCCGCTCGAGGTAGCGGCGCAGCAGCAGCTCGTGGCTCTCGATGTCGACCTCGTGCAGGTCGAAGCGGTAGCCCTGCTCGTGCAGGGCGACGATCTGCTCGATCGCTTCCTCGCAGAGGTGACAGCCCGGGCGGGAGTAGACGACGACGGTGGCCATCTGCTCAGTGGGCGACGGCGAGGGAGGTTTCGCCGCTGGCGAAGGCGTCGTAGCCGAGGTAGTCCGGGTACTCGATCGGGGTCGCGTAGCGGGCCGCGGACCCGATCATCGCGGCGTTGTCGGTGCAGAGGCTGATCGGAACCAGCTTCAGCCGCAGGCCGCGTTCCTCGCAGATCCGCGCCACCGCCTCGCGCAGGGGCCCGTTGGCGGCGACGCCGCCGCCCAGCGCGACTGCCTCCCAGTCGCCCACCTTCAGCGCTCTTTTCAGCTTCGTCGTCAGCTGCTCGACCACAGCCGCCTGAAAGGAGGCGGCGAGGTCGGCCTTGCGCTCCTCGACGCCCTCGGGGCCGAGTTCGCGACAGCGGTAGAGAACGGCGGTCTTCAAGCCGCTGAAGCTGAAGTCGAGGCCGGGGTTGCGGGACATCGCCACCGGCATCTCGAACGCCTCCGGGTCGCCCTCCTCGGCCGCGCGCTGGACAGCCGGGCCGCCGGGATAGCCGAGCCCAAGCAGCCGCGCCGACTTGTCGAAGGCCTCGCCGGCGGCGTCGTCGAGGGTCTGCCCGAGCAGCTCGTAGCCGTGGTGGTCGCGGACCCCGGCCAGCAGCGTGTGCCCGCCGCTGGCGATCAGGCAGAGGAACGGCGGCTCCAGCGGCTCGGGCTCGAGGAAGTTGGCGGCGACGTGGCCCTGCAGGTGGTCGACCGGGATCAGCGGCAGCCGCCGGGCGGCGGCGATCGCCTTGGCGGTGCTGATCCCGACCAGGAGCGCGCCGATCAGTCCCGGACCGGCGGTGGCGGCGACCGCGTCGACGTCCTCGAGGGCGATCCCGGCCTCGCGCAGCGCCGCCTCGACCACCGGCGTGGCCAGCTCGAGGTGGTGACGCGCCGCCACCTCGGGGACGACCCCGCCGTAGCGGTCGTGCACGCCCTGCGAGGAGACGACGTTCGAGCGGATCTCCCCGTCCGGGGTCACCA
>JALZHV010000330.1 GCA_030860625.1 Actinomycetota bacterium | reverse complement strand
GAGGGTTCCTAGGAGGGGTTGGCGAAACGATTGGCGAAAGGCTTGAACCGCATGGTCGGAGCATTCTAGGTTCGCCGGGTTCCTAGAAAAGCGCCCCCGCGCTGCTGGAACAGCCGGGGGCATGGCACAGGAGGTACTAGCTCCCATGCACCATGAGGGTAAATCAGCCCGATCCAACGACGCTGAGGACGCGCAGGTCGAGAGGTCGGTCTTGGTCCACATCATCGAAGAGCGGCCCACGGCTCTACGCCTCAGCGACCTTGTCCGCGAACTCGGCGACCCCGAGGACTTAGCCAAGCGGGACGGGATCGAACGCGCCGTCAGAGAACTGCGAAATCGCGGAGCGCTCTTCCGGGCGGGTGGGCTGATCCTGCCGACCCCGGCAGCGCTCTACGTCTACGAACTGCTGGACGCCTAAGTCCTCGCACGCGACAGCGTGCAGGCGAGCTTCGCCAAGACCGTCAAGTCGGTGTGCAGTCGAACGCGATCCAGGCCACGAACGCGCAGGGGCTTCAACCCCCATTCGTTCTTCAAGCGGCCGAACTCGCGCTCGACTGCCGCCCGCTTGCGGTAGGCAGCCTTCCATCGCTTCGTTTCTCTCGGGATCAGCGGGTGCAGGCGGTCGGCCTTGATCCACGTCGAAGCCGGGGCGCATTCGCCGGTCGGACAGCGCCACTTGGTCGCGCCGCGCTTGCGGTCGGACCCGGCGAAGGTCCAGACCCCGTGCTGGCACTCGGGCGGGCGATGCTCGCCGCGCTTCACCGCCGTGGTCTGCCGCAAGGGGATCAGCGGCAAGCAGTCCCGCTCGGCGCAGTCGTCGTAGACGCGGGTCAGGTCGTAGCCCTTGTCCATCGCGGCGGTCGCCGCCATCGCACCGCGCCGCCTCGCCGTGTCGAGCAGCGGGGCGACGGTGCGCGATTCGTTCAGCTTCGCAGTCTCCACCGCCCACGCGACCGGGAGGCCGGTCGAAGTGCAGACCGCCGCGTGCAAGCGGTAGCCGAAGAACCCGCCGCCCTTGCGGGTGCTGATCGCCGAGCGGTGCCCCCAGCTTGCATCCGGGTCTGAGTGCCAGTCGCGTTCCGGGCCGTCCTTGGAGGCGAAGCGCTGGCCGTTGGCGTAGGCGGGCATATCGCTCGCGTCGATGGCGAGGTCCGTGCCGTAGGTCGGCAGCTTCGCTTTCAGCCCCTTGACCACCCCGTCGATGCAGCGTTCCACCTTGTCGCCGTTGTCCCTCAGCTTCTCGGCGAAGCGGTAGGCCGCCCACTTCGACGGCGGGTCCCCCTCGCAGCCGAGGGCGCGTTGCAGTCGCCAGTGGTCGGCGACCAGGGCGACCACCTTCGTCCAGGTCGGCAGCGCGTAGAGGCTCTTGGCGAGGGCGAGGCCGATCATGGTGCGGATCGGGTAGCCGGGTCGCCCCGTCCAGCGGGTCGCTTCCAGTTCGGAAATCAGTTGCCCTATCTCGGGCGAATCCAAGAGGGCGGATAGCTCGGAGGATGCCGAGCGCGATGCTACGTTTGTCGAGGCCAACGGAGGCGCAATCTCCTTGGTCCAGACCCTCGGCTGTTAGCGCAGCGCGGGGGTCACTTTTTGGCTTGGTAGAGCGGAAATCTACCGTTTGGACCGGACGGAAAAGCTGCCGAAAAGCGCCTCTGAATGCTGGCCAGCTAGCTTGCCGCATGATGAATCCTCTCGATGGCTGCTACGCCAAGGTTCGTCAGGCCGAGGGTCATGCCAAGACCCTCCACGAGGAAATCGGTGCCTTCCACAAGCTCGGCGTAATTCGCATCGACGGTCAGCCCGAGCCGCAAAGCACCGATTACGTCTTCCGGGTCAAAGCGAGCGAAGAACCGCCGATCCTCGATTGGGGTTGCCGGATCGGGGACGTTCTCCACAACCTCCATTCCGCCCTCGACCACCTCGCTTGGCAACTCGTCGTCTTCCACAAGGGAGAGCAATTCGCAGAACAAGAAGCGAGGAGCATCTACTTTCCCGTCGCCCTCGCCCCCAACGACTTCAACAGCCTCGCCATCGTTCAGATGATCGACCCGGCGCACCTCGCCACCCTGCGCGGGCTTCAGCCGTACCACCGAGGGGACCGTAAGCGGGCGGAAGGGCACCCGCTGGCCACCCTGAAGAGTCTTTCCAACATCGACAAGCACCGCATCATCCACATGAGCTATGTGGCGCTCAGAGAGTTCCCCTTTCGCGTGCGCAAGGCCCGCGACTACAAAGTCACGAGAGTCATCACCCAGCCCGACAGCGCTCCGCTGAAAGATGGCCAAGAACTCGCCAGAGTCGAAGGCGAGTTCACGGGACCGAAGCCGGAGATAGAGGGCTACGCAAAGCTCACCGGCCATGTAGCCCTCAGCGATGGAACGCCTCTCCAACACAAGCTCGATCAACTCAGCCGTGCTGTGCGGCACGTTCTCGATCAGTTCAAGTCGGCGCTCTAGCGTGGGGTAGGCTCGCCGCGATGCAGGGGTATCCGTCAAGACGCCACCCCCGGAATGCCGCTTTGGGATGCGGCGTGGCGAGTTTCGCCAATCCCTCCTAGCGGCGGATCTGGACGACGGCGGTGCGGCGGCCACCCGGGATGGCGGCCACGACATGGGTCTTCAGCGATCCCCGCCGGCGCAACAGCGC
>JALZHV010000329.1 GCA_030860625.1 Actinomycetota bacterium | reverse complement strand
GGGCAGATCGTCTTCCTCACCGTCCCCTTCCGCGCCCAGTCGGAGAACCTCAACAACCTGCGCGACGTGCTCCAGCCCGGCCAGCTCCTGGTCGACTGCACCGTCCCCCTTGCCGCCGCCGTTAGCGGCAAAGCGACCCGCTCGCTCGGCGTCTGGCAGGGGTCGGCCGCCCAGCAGGCGCAGGAGATGGTCCCCGAGGGCGTCACCGTCGTCGCCGCCCTGCACACGGTCGGGGCCCCCACCCTCGCCAAGCTCGACGCGGAGCTCGGCGAGGACATCCTCGTCTGCGGCGACAAGAAGGCTGATAAGGCGCGGGTGGCGCGGCTGATCGAGTTGATCCCGGGCCTGCGCGCGGTCAACGCGGGCGCCCTGGAGATGGCGCGGATCGTCGAGCAGCTGACCCCGCTGCTGATCTCGGTCAATGTCCGCTACAAGGCCCACGCCGGGATCAGGCTCACCAACCTCCCCGACGCCGACCACTGGGCCTAGCCGCGATGCGCGTCGCCCTGCTCGCCGGCGGCACCGGCGGTGCCAAACTCGCGGCGGGGATGCAGGAGGAGGTCGGCGGCGACCTCACCGTCATCGTCAACACCGGCGACGACATCGAGACGCTCGGCGTCCACGTCTCCCCCGATCCTGACCTCGTCACCTACTGGCTCAGCGGCGAAATCGACGAAGAGCGCGGCTGGGGCCTGCGCGACGACGGCTTCACGGTGTTCGAGCGGCTGCAGCAGCTCGGCGCCCCCAGCTGGTTCGGCCTCTCCGACCGCGACCTCGCCGCCTGCCTCTACCGGCGCCAGTTCCTCGACGACGGCGGCCGCCCCACCGACGCCCAGGCGCAGATCGCCCGCGGCCTCGGCGTCGAGGCGCGGGTGCTGCCGATGTGCGACACGCCGGTCCGCACCCGGGTCATCACCCCCGCCGGGCCGCGGGCGCTGCAGGAGTACCTGATCCTCGACGCCGGCCAGCCGCCGGTGCACGGGGTCGAACTCGAGGGGATCGAGGCGGCGGAGCCGACCCCGGAGGTGCTGACGGCGATCCGCCAGGCCGACGCGATCGTCATCGGCCCCTCCAACCCGGTGATCAGCATCGGCCCGATCCTCGCCGTGCCCGGCATCCGCGAGGCGATCGCAGCCTCCCCCGCCCCCGTCGTCGCCGTCAGCCCCTACGTCGCCGGCGCCGTCGTCAAGGGCCCGACCGACCGCTTCATGGAAGGGATCGGCCGCCCGACCACCGCCGCCGGCGTCGCCTCCCTCTACGCCGGCCTCCTCGACGCGATGGTCGTCGACGAGGGCGACCCAGATCCACCGCCGACCGAGATCCCGACCCTGGCCGCGCCGACCCTGATGGAGGGCGCGGCGGGGCGGCTGCGCGTGGCCCGGATCGTCCTCGACTACGCCGATACCCTCGACCCTGCTTGAACGCCACCGCCGTACTCCCCGTGAAGCGCTTCGACGCCGCCAAGCAGCGGCTGGCCGCGGGGATCGACGGGGAGCGCCGGCGCGCGCTGGCGGCGGCGATGGTCGCCGACGTCCTGGAGGCGATCGGCGCCTCCCGCACGATCGACCGCCTGATCGTCGTCAGCGGCGACCCGGTCGCCCAGGAGCTGGCCTCAAAAGCGGGCGCCGAGGTCGTCCCCGACCCCGAGGACGCCGGCCACGTGCAGGCCGCCCAGGCCGGCATCGCCCGGGCCGAAGTCGAGGGCGCTGAGCGGGTCGTGCTGCTGGCCGGCGACTGCCCCCTGCTCGATCCCCGCGAGCTCGACCGCCTGCTGACCGGCGTGCCGGGCCGCTACGTCGGGATCGTCCCCGACCGCCACGGCACCGGCACCAACGCCCTCGTCCTCAGCCCCCCGGACGCGATCGTCCCCGCCTTCGGCGAGGACAGCCGCGACCGCCACGTCGAGGCGGCGCGGGAGGCCGGGATCCCGTTCGGGATCGAGGAGCTGCCCTCGATCGAACTCGACCTCGACACCCCGGCCGACGTGATCGCCCTCACCCGCGAGCTCGAGTCCCGCCCCAAGCGAGCCCGCCGCACCGCCAAGGCCCTGGGGATATGAGCGAGCTCCGGGTCGTCCCCGTCGAGGGCCTTCCCGAGGTGACCGAGGGCGCCAAGCTCGGCGAGCTGATCGCCGCGCGAATCGAGCTCCACCCCGGCGACATAGTCGTCATCTCCCAGAAGATCGTCTCCAAGGCCGAGGGACGGGTGCGCCGCCTGTCGGAGGTGGAGCCATCGGAGCGAGCGCGCCAACTGGCAGCCGAACACGACAAGGACCCCGCCCTCGTCGAGCTGATCCTCAACGAGAGCCGCCAGCTCCTCCGCGCCGAGCGCGGCATCCTCATCACCGAAACCCACCACGGCCTCGTCTGCGCCAACGCCGGCATCGACAGCTCCAACCTGCCGGAGCCCGACGCCGTCCTCCTCCTGCCCGACGCGGCGCCAGAAGATGTTGTCCTCACGCCCGGTGTAGATGCCGATCACCGCCCACATGCGGTGGTTGTGCGGCATGACGGTCATCATCGGGCCCCAGATGACGTTGAGGATCGTCAGGTCCGGCGCGTGGTAGAGCTTCTGCACCTGGGCGCGGGAGGGCTCCCCCAGCCCCTGCAGCACGGCGCCCGGCTCGGACACGGCGCGGGCGACCACCT
>JALZHV010000042.1 GCA_030860625.1 Actinomycetota bacterium | reverse complement strand
CAGGTGTACATCCCCCCGAACATGCCGCCGGTCACGTTCAGCACCTGGCCGTGCACGTAGTCGGCGAGCGGCGAGGAGAGGAAGAGGACCGGGCCGGAGGCCTCCTCCGGGGTCGCCGGGCGGCCCATCGGGATGATCGCCGAGGCCATCGCCCGCATCTGCTCGGGGATCCCCAGCTCGACCTTCTCGCCGGTCGGGGTGGTCATCTCTTCGCCCTGCTCCTTGGCCTGGGTGAGGCGGGTTTCGACGAAGCCGAAGGCGACCGCGTTGACGTTGATCTTGAACTGGCCCCACTCCTTGGCCAGGGTCTTGGTGACGCCGACGACACCCATCTTCGCGGCCGAGTAGTTGACCTGGCCGGCGTTGCCCATCATCCCCGAGGTCGAGGAGACGTTGACGATCTTGCGGAAGACCTCTTTGCCTTCGTTGCGCTCGCCCTTCGCCGCCTCGCGCCAGTGCGGGGCAAGAGCCCGGGCGACGCGGAAGGGGACGATCGTGTGGATGTCGAGCATCGCCTGGAACTGCTCGTCGCTCATCTTGTGGGCGACGCCGTCCCAGGTGTAGCCGGCGTTGTTGACGACGATGTCGACCGAGCCGAACGCCTCGACCGCGGCGTTGACCAGCTCGTCGGCGGCGCCCGTTTTGGTCAGGTCACCGGCGTGGACGGCGGTCTCGCCGTCGATCTCACCCGCCGCCTGCTCGGCGACGTCGGCGTCGAGGTCGTTGATCAGCACCTTGGCGCCTTCGCGCGCGAACAGCTCCGCGGTGGCACGCCCGATCCCGCGCGCCGAACCCGTGACGATCGCGGATTTTCCTTCCAGCAGTCCCATCAGTCCCTCTCTCCTTCGCTCGTGAAAAGTCGGTGGCGGAGGCTATCGGGATCGGGTCGTCCTGGTTGACTGGCCAGTCATCTCGGCAGCGAAGGCCGATGGGCCTAAAACCGCCCTATGTGTCCGGAAATCGGCCCGTCGGCGCTGGAGGGCTTAGTTGAGCCGGGTGCCGCCATCCTCGGTCAGCGTCCAGCGCGGGTTGTGGGCGATCTCCCAGGGGTGGCCGTCGGGGTCGACGAAGACGCCGCTGTAGCCGCCCCAGAAGGTCTCGGCGGGCTCGCGGCCGATCGTCGCCCCCGCGGCGCGGGCCTCCTCGATCGCGGCGTCGACCTCCGCTGGCGAGCCGAGGTTGAGCGCCAGGGTGACGCCGCCCCAGCCGCCACCGTCGCTGACGCAGCTGTCCTCCGCCAGCCGCGTCCGGTCCCAAAGTGCCACCACCATGTCGCCCGCCTGGAAGAAGACGACGTCGTCGTCGGGACGCGCGCCGGTGCGCCAGCCGAGCGCTTCGTAGAAGCGGCGGGCGCGGCCGAGGTCGGCGACGCCAAGGTGATGACGCTGACCCGCTGTCTCATGTCCGGCAACGTAGCGCGAGTTTTGACACCGGAGTAACCCCCGTTACCTCTGTGGCGAATGCACGAAGACACGCTGTCCATTTCCGGCAGAATCGAGAGCGATGAAGGTTCTCGTTGCCTATGCCTCTAAACGGGGTTCGACCGCGGAGATAGCCGAGGTCGTCGCAGCCACCTTGCGCCGCGCGGACCTGCGGGTCTGTCTGGAGCCGGCCGCGGAGGTGCGAAGCCTCGAGGCATATGACGCCGTCGTGCTGGGCAGCGCCGTCTACATGAAACGGTGGCGCGGCGATGCCCGGCATTTCCTCAAAAAGCACCGCAAGGCGCTGCGGCAGGTGCCGTTCTGGGTCTTCAGCTCCGGGCCGGTGGGGGATCCGGCCCAGGACAACCCGGATTGGATGGAGCCGCCGCAGCTCGCCGAGAAGGTCGAGGAGCTGGGAGGGAGGGACCACGTCGTCTTCGGCGGCTGCCTCCCGGCCGAACCGCAGGGGGCATTGGAGAGGGCGATGTTCGAGGGGACGCCCAGGGAGTACCGGGACCGGCGCGACTGGGGGGAGATCCGCGCCTGGGCCGGCGAGATCGCAGCCGCGCTGGTCCCGGTTCACTCGTAAATCGCGAAGTTGGCCTTCAGGTTTCCGTTTTGTTAGCCGATGCACATGTTTAGTATGCGCGCGATGCCTTTTGCCCCCCGCAAGGTGGTCTTCGGCCTGCTCGCGGCCGTCGCCCTCCTGATGACCGCTGTCCTGGCGCTGCCGAGCGGCGCCAAGCCGACCAAGAAGATCGTCATCTACGGCGCCCACTCGGGCTCGACCCTGACCCTGAGCAAGAAGAACGGCAAGATCATCGTCAAGGGCAGGATGTCCAAGCACAAGCCGCGCGGCTGCCGCTTCACCCGCGGTCACCGGCGCGCCGTCTGCAAGCCCCGCAACGCCCGGCTGATCAAGATCAAGATGGGCCCCTCCGGGGACTTCGTCCGGATCAAGGAGAAGATGCCGATGCCGGTGATGGTCTTCCTCGGCGCCGGCTCCGACAAGTTCATCGGCAACGCCGAGCGGGACATCTGCTTCCCCGGCGGCGCCCGCCGCAACCGCTGCGTCGGTAAGGGCAACAACGACATCTGCATCACCGGCCCCCGCAACAGCGACTGCGTCGGCGGCCGCGGCAACGACTTCTGCCGCCACGGCACCGGCAGCGACGGCTGCTGGGGCGGCCCCGGCCGGGACACCTGCATCATGGGCCCGGGCCAAGACGGCTGCCACGGCGGCCCCGGCAACGACCGCCTCTTCGGCGGCCCCCAGCCCGACCAGCTCTACGGCGGCCGCGGCTACGACTACTGCAACGGCGGCCGCGGCTGGGGCAAGTCCCACAACTGCAACACCGGCCCGCGTCGCTGAATCTTTATCCCGATCGGGATAAGGAAAGCTGCTGAAGAAAGAATTATCCCGAGCGGGAAAATTACCTTCCTCTAGGGCTGCTTCCTCTCTATATTTTCCCGAACGGGAAAATGGAGCTAAGACCGATACATGACGCGAATGAACTCGGCGCGCTGATTCGCGGGCGCCGGCGCGAGCTTGGGCTGACGCAAACCGAGCTTGCCGAGGTCTCCGATACGAACCTCCGCTTCGTCAGCGAACTGGAGCGAGGGAAGCCCACTGCCCGCCTCGAGACCGTGATGCGAGTGCTGGCGACGCTCGGCATCCATCTGGAAGCCCGGATCCGATGAGCGACGACGGCCTCGATGTCTACTTGCACGGGGTCATCGCCGGGGGCTTGGAGCGCCGCTCGCAGGCCAGGTTCCGCTTCACCTATGACGGGGACTGGATCGCCGAGGAGCGGCCACCGCTGTCGCTCAGCCTGCCGGTCCGCCCCGAGCCCTACGAGCACGACGAGTGCGCCCCGTTCTTCGAGGGCCTGCTGCCCGAGGGCGACTTCCTCCGGGCAATCGCCCGCACCCTTCACGTCTCGGCAACCAACCCTTTCCAGCTCCTGACCGAGCTGGGAGGCGAGTGCGCTGGCGCAATCTCGGTGGCGCCCGCTGGAGGTCCAGAGCCGGGCCGAGATCCCCGACCCCCCCGCTGGTTGAGTGAGCGGGAGTTAGGTGAGCTCCTCGCGGACCTGCCTCAGCGCCCTCTCATCGCCGCCATCGACGAGGTCGAGGACGGCGGCTTTCGCCTCTCGCTGGCGGGTGCCCAAGACAAGGTCGGTGTCCTCGTCAAAGGCGAGGAGGTCGGGCTCAGTCACGGCAAGCCCCCGACCAGCGCAATCCTCAAGGCTCCGATCCCCCACGTCACCGAATCTGTCGTCAACGAGGCCTTCTGCATGCGCCTTGCTGCCAATGTAGGCCTCGATGTCGCCGAAGCGACCCCCCGTCTCGCCGGCCCCCAGGAGTACCTGCTCGTGCGCCGCTATGACCGCGGTGAGGAGACTCCCGACGGTCGCATCCACCAAGAGGACTTCTGCCAAGCGCTGGGCCTGGTGCCGGCGGTCAAGTACGAGAAAGAGGGCGGCCCGACCGTTGCCGATTGCGCACAGCTGATCCGTCGCCACTGCAGCGCTCCGGCCCGCGACATCCTTGCCTTCCTCGACGCCCTCCTCTTCAACTTCGCGATCGCCAACTACGACGCCCACTCGAAGAATTACTCACTGCTGCTCGATGGTTCCGGCTCGATCCGCCTCGCCCCTCTCTACGACCTCATCTCCACGGTCGTCTTCCAAGGCACCGACCGCCAGCTGGCGATGCGCTACGGAGGCGAGAACCGCCCCACCTATCTCCGCCGCCGCCACCTGGAGCGCCTCGCGAAAGACCTCGGCGTGAAACCGGCCTTGGTCCGCCGCCGCGCGATCGCGATGGCCGAAAGAACGGAAGCCGCCACCGAGGGAGCTCGCCAATCCCTCCCAGCAGAGTTCCAAGATCGGCCGATCCTCGACAAGGTGAGTGAGGCGTTGCGTGACCGGACTGAAATGCTGGCAGAGCGTGCGATTGAAGCAAAGGTGGGCTAGAACTACCGTGAAGAAAAGGACTACCACTCGCTCGGCTGCATTTCGCCCTGCTTGATTAATCCGAAAGAACGCGAGAGCCTCTTCGCGCCGCGTTTGTAAGAGGCAAGATGGTCAACTGCCTTTTCCTGCTCCATTCATAAATGGTATGCGGAGGCTAGAGCTGATCAAGATCAAGAAAACCCTCTCGCTCCAAAACACGTCGCGCCTCCTCAAAAGCCGCAGAGATGTTCCCGCGAGGAAAGCGGATTTGTCCTAGTCCTTCGATATTCGAAAACTCCTCGCATCCCTCCTCTAAGAGGATGATCGCCTTAGCAAAGCCCAGTCTGCCTTGAAACAAGCCTGCCTCATGAACGACGTTCTGCCGCGCTTGGGTCGAGCCATCTGCCTGTTCGTCCTCAGCCGTGAGTACTAAGAACGCAATTCCAGATTCATCCAGCATTTGGCTTAGTCGCGCGACATTGGTGGTTCCCGCGACTGGCACTCGGTTGAACTCCTCCCACGGAAGGCGAAGCCTGTCTTGAATAAAGTCCTTGAACTCTCTCCAAAGGGGGGACCCACCGTGCCCGATGAAGACACTGTTCCCTTGAGGCCTAGTTCGTGCGGGGATATTCAAGCTTAGGCGCTCAATATGAGCTGCTGCACGATCTGCAAGTTTTGCTAGTTCTTCACATGCGGTAAAAGGGGATCTCAAAGCGACAACTTGCGCCACGATCTGCTGGTGAGGAGCTACTCGGCGCCCTTGGGTTGCTGCCAGTGAGTCCCTGGTCATGAACTCTCCAGTTGGCAGTAGGGCAACTTCGGCTTCCTGGCGCGTAAAGGCCTTTACCTTTTCGCCCTCCTCCATGAGTCGGCGAAGAAACTCGTCGTCCTGCCTCGATAAGACCGCGCTCATCGCAGAAACGTAGTTTCCCTGTTGGCTGGCAAATCGCTCGCGCGCGTAATTCGACCTAGATTCGATTTCATCAAGATCCGGATTTTCAGCCCAGCTCTTGATGGCGGCTATTACCTCATCAGGCTGATACTCCAGCCAGTCTCCCGTGGTGCCCTGCAACATTCCGTGAAGTCCCCACTCAGAGCTAAAGTGGGCTCCTGGGGGCGGGGGAGCAAAGTCTTGGTAGTACACGTAGGCGTGGTATCCAAGGGCGGAGCCGGACCATGCCTTTGCTGCGCGAGAAGCAGCGTCTTCCAAGCGGGAGAGTGCATCTACCAGTGCATCATCCCGGCCATCTGCGGCGGCACTGTCGAGTTCAGTCGCCGCCGCCCTCAGTTCAGTTGCAAGAACATCATTCACACTTAGAAAATAGCGACTTCCACCGGCAGCAATGTCGTCTAAGTGTGCTTGGTAGTTCTACAACCCCATCGTCTTCCCGAGGATCTCCTTCATGATCTCGTCGGTGCCGCCGCCGATGGGACCTAGGCGGGCGTCGCGGACGGCGCGCTCGATGCCGTACTCGCGCATGTAGCCGTAGCCACCGTGGATCTGGAGGGACTGGTCGGCGATGTCGACGAGGGCGCGTTGGGTGAGGAGCTTGGCCTGGGCGACCTCTTGGAGGCAGGGTTGGCCGGTGTGGAAGAGGCGGAGGGAGTTGTAGGTGAGCGCCCGGGAGGCCTCGGCGAGGGTGGCCATCTCGGCGACGTGGTGGCGGATCGCCTGGAACTTGCCGATCGGGCGGCCGAAGGCTTCGCGCTCCTGGGCGTAGGCGACGGAGACCTCGATCAGGCGCTGCATGGCGCCGACGGCGCCGATCGCCATCAAGAGGCGCTCCCAGGCGAAGTTGGCCATGATCAGCTTGAAGCCGCCGTTCTCCTCGCCGAGCAGGTTCTCCGCCGGCACCTCGACGTCGCTGAAGGAGATTTCGCCGGTGTCGGAGGAGTGCCAACCCATCTTCTCCAGCTTGCGGCTGACCTCGTAGCCGGGCATCTCGCGCTCGAGGACGAGGAAGGAGATGCCGCCGTGGCCGCCCTCCTCGCTGGTTTTGCAGGCGCAGACGAGGAAGTCGGCGCGGACGCCGTTGGTGATGAAGGTCTTGGCGCCGTTGACGATGTAGCGGTCGCCGTCGCGGCGGGCGGTGGTGGCGAGGGAGGCGACATCGGAGCCGGCGCCGGGCTCGGTGATCCCGAGGGCGCCGATCTTCTCGCCGGCGATCCCGGCCGGCAGCCAGCGCTGCTTCTGCTCCTCGGTGCCGAACTTGAAGATCGGCGGCATCGCGATCGAGGTGTGGGCGTTGAGGCCGGCGGCGACGCCGCCCGAGCCGCCGGAGCGGGCCAGCTCCTCGACCCAGACAGCGTCGTGCAGGTGGGTGCCGCCCTGGCCGCCCAGCTCCTCGGGAAACTTGAGACCGAGGAAGCCGAGCTCGGCACAGCGGGAGAAGAGCTCGCGAGGGAATTCCCGCGCCGCCTCCCACTCGTCGACGTGCGGCGCGATCTCCTTGTTGACGAAGCGGGAGACCGTCTCCCGCAGCTCCTCGTGCTCCTCGCTGAAGGGGGGGAGGGTGGCGCGGACGCCGCTGTCCTTGACCACGGTCATGCCTGGACCTCCTCGCTGCGGGCCGGCGCCTCCCAGTCCTCGAGCATCCGGTAGCCGCGGCCCTCGTGGTCGAAGCCCAGCAGGTCGCCCTGCGGGTTCTTCTTGCCGCCGTGGTGGTAGGCGCGCACCTCGGCGATCTTGCCGTCGCGGATCAGGAACCACTCGGTGCCGCGATCAAGGCGCTTCTCCCCACTCTTGGGATCGCGCCAGGTCATCGTCCACTCGATCGCCACCTGGTCACCCTGCTCGATCAGGTTCTCGATGTACCACTGGGCGTCGATCGAGGAGACCCCGAGCGCCGCGAAGCCGCCGATCGTCTCCGCCCCCTTATGCGGGCCGAGCCGCGTGTAGTAGTGCGTGGCGTCCTCGGTGAAGTGCGCCGCGACCGCCGCCGCGTCGCCCGTGTTGAGGTCCTCGTAGTAGGCCCGGACCCGTTCCGTGCCGGTCATCGCCGCGAACACCGCTGCCTCCCCCGACCTACAGCCCGTAGCTCCGCCCGATCACGTCGAGCATCACCTCGTCGGTGCCGGCGCCGATGCGGTTGAGGCGGACGTCGCGGTAGGCGCGCTCGATCTCGTACTCCTTCATGTAGCCGTAGCCGCCGAGGATCTGGATGCACTCGTCGGCGACCTCACAGCCGACCCGGGAGGCGAAGAGCTTGGCCATCGTGATCTCACGCACCGGGTACTCGCCGTTGGCGAAGCGCCAGGCGGTCGCGTAGGTGAACTGCTTTGCCGCCTCGGTCTTGGTCGCCATCTCGGCGAACTTGTGGCGGATCGCCTGGAACTTGCCGATCGGGCGGCCGAAGGCTTCGCGGTCCTTGGCGTACTCGAGGGTCTTCTCGATCATCCGTTCGCAGCCCGCGTGGGAGCCGGCGGCGGCGACCAGCCGCTCGCCCTGGAGCTCCCAGGCGATGTGGTAGAAGCCCTTGCCGACCTCGCCCAGCACCGCATCGGCCGGGACGCGGACGTCGTCGAAGGCGAGTTCGCCGGTGTCGGAGGCGTGCATCCCCATCTTCTCCAGCTCGGCCGAGACGCTGAAGCCGGGGACCTTCTCGCCGTTCTCGTCGCGCAGGTCGACGATGAAGAGGGTGATGCCGGCGTGCCGCTCGTCCGGGTCGGTCTTGCAGACCAGGACGATGAAGTCGGCCCGCGGCCCGTTGGTGATGAAGGTCTTGGAGCCGTTGATCACGTATTCGTCGCCGTCGCGGATCGCGGTGGTGCGGATGCCGGCGACGTCGGAGCCGGCGCCCGGCTCAGTGATCCCGAGGGCACCGACCTTTTCGCCCTTCAGGCCCGGTTCGAGGTACTTGCGCTTCTGCTCCTCGGTGCCCAGCAGGTGGATGGGGGGGAGGACCATGTCGCTCTGCACCGCGAAGGCCATGTTGGTGCCACCCGAGCCCGAGTAGCTCATGCACTCGGCCCGGACCAGCGAGTAGAAGTAGTCGCCGCCCTGGCCGCCGTACTCCTCCGGGAAGCAGAGGCCGAGGAAGCCGAGCTCGCCCGCCCGTTCCATCGCCGAGGTCGGCCAGTAGGTGTCCTCCCACTCGTTGCGGTGGGGATACAGCTCCTTTTTCACCCACGCCTCCATCGACTCGCGCAGGTCTTCGTGCTCCTGGCTGAAGATGAAGTGCTTGCGCCCGGCTGCGTGGT
>JALZHV010000328.1 GCA_030860625.1 Actinomycetota bacterium | reverse complement strand
GGGCACGCAGGTCCAGCGGTGCCGCTTGCGGACTACCTTGCGCAGGCGGCCGTTGCGGCGGACGTGCTTGACGACCCGCTTGGTGTGGCGCTTCCAAGCGCATTCCGCGGCCTCGGCCTTGCCGGGACCGAGCTGGCTCGTCCCCGCCGGCAACGGCCCGCCCAGCGCGGCGGCGGCGAAGACGACCAGGACCGCCGCAACGACGAGCGCAGCGGCCCGGGTCACGGCTTTACCAGCGTCGGCCGGGCGAAGCCGGAGGCGCCGGGGATGATCGCCTCGGCGTCGTAGCCGAGCCACTGCTCCAGCAGCGAGCAGTACATGCCGCGGAAGTCGCTGGTCGCCCGCAGGTTGTCGTCTTCGTCGAGTTTCGAGAGCCCCGGGAACTCGCCGACCATCTCGCCTTTGGCTTTCGACCCGATCACGAACGCGCACCCGGCGGCGCCGTGGTCGGTGCCGAGCGAGCCGTTCTCCTCCGGCCGCCGCCCGAACTCGCTCCACATCTCGACCATCACCCGGTCGGCGAGGCCGCGCGCCTCGAGGTCGCGCTGGAAGGCGAGCAGCGCGTCGCAGGTCTCGCGCAGGCTCTCCTCGAGGTCTCCGGCCTGGTCGGCGTGGGTGTCGTAGCCGCCGGGGGCGCGGATCGTCACCACCCGCATCGGCAGGCCGACGGAGATGTAGGCGGCGAGGCCGGCCAGCTTGTGGGCGAACCAGTGGTCGGGGTAGGCGACCGGGCTGGTGAAGCCGCCGACCCCGGCGAGGTCCTGGCGCAGCTTGTCGGTCTGGTAGGTGGCACGGCGCACGTGGGAGAGCGCCGGCGAGCCCGCGGGCAGCGAGCCGAAGCGGGCGAAGCTTTTGAACATCTCCGCCTCGACCGGGTCGCCGACCCGCGCCCAGAGGTCGTAGCCGTCGACGCTGTCGATCGCCGCCACCGGCTTCTCCGCGGTCGCCAGCATCGGCGAGAGCGAGCCGTCGAGCGAGAGCCCCTGCAGCGGGTTTTCGTCGTCGCCGACCGCGTCGATGTAGCGGCCCAGCCAGCCGGTCCGGTAGCCGACCTGCAGCTCGCCGATCTCGTAGTAGTGGCGGGAGGTGAAGTGGGACTGGTCGTGGTGGTCGTAGCCGATCGCCGGGAAGACGCTGACCTTGCCCTCTTTGTGCAGGGTCGAGAGGCCGGCGGCGGCCGGGTGCCACTGCAGGCGCGTGTCCTCGCTGAAGGTTGGTCCGGCGCCGGGCGGGAGCGCGAGGTTCGGCCGCAGCTGGGCGTAGCGCGGGTCGCCGACCGGCGCCAGCAGGCTCATCGCGTCGACGCCGCCGTCGAAGAAGACCGAGACGAGGATCTTGTCGGTCGAGGCGGCCTGCGCGATCCCGGTCTCGAACGCCGAGAGCGGGATCTTCGAGGCGCCGTAGACCGCCAGCGCCATGCCGGCGCTGCGGGAGAGGAAGCTGCGGCGCGAGAGGCCGGTCCCGGCCGGCTCCGGCATCCCCGGCTCGATCGCCGGCAGGCCCTTCCCGGCTTCCGCTGCGGCCGAGCGGAGGAGCTGGGAGCGGGTGTAGCCGCTGCAGCAGGAGTGTCGTTTCGAGGGGGTCATTGGAGGATCGTGTCCGGGCTGATTCCGATCAACTGCAGGAGGGCGTTCTGGCGCATCGCTCGGTAGGGGCCTTTCTGCCATTTGGCGACGATCAATTTCTCGCTGCGGCGGGCGAAGTCGAGGAGCTCGGCCTGGTGTTCGGAGCTGAGCGCCGGGTTGCCCCAGGTGGCGAGGGCGCGGGCCAGCGCTTCCTCGGCGGTCTCTTCGCTGGTGTAGCTCCCGTCCCAGGCGTTGACCGAGACCCCCTCGAGCACGTACGTGACGAGGTGCCAGCGCGCCCGCATCCGCGAGGTGTCGAGCCAGCGCGTGTCGTCCCAGCCGGAGACGTTGGGCGGCCAGAAGAGCTGCTGCCCGGCCTGGTCGCAGAGCCAGGTCCAGGCCTCGGTGTCGATCGGGCGGCCGAGCCGCCGTAGCATCGTCGCCAGGTGGACGACCGGCGGCTTCACCATCGGCGGCCCTTCGTAGAACTCCGGGCTCATCAGGATCGCCTCCAGCACCGGGCGGATCTGCCAGCCGCTGCCTTTGTAGAGGGCGGCCAGTTCGTCCCGCACCTGCGCCGAGGGCGGCTGCGGGATGAAGTAGCTCCACAGCTTCTCGACGAAGAACGAGGGGTGGAGGGGGTGCTCGACGCAGAGCCGGCAGGCGTCTTCCCAGCCCCAGGCGCCGGTCTGCCCGAACACGGTCTTCAGGCCGGTGTCGTGCCATTTCGGTTCGAAGCGGAAGTTGTAGTTGCCGAGCTCGCTCGACCAGCTGTTGCGCCAGCCGGTCAGCGCCCGCGCCGCTTCGCGGATGTCTTCCTCGGTGTAGGCGCCGCGCTCGGCGCCGAGCGAGAACAGCTCCATCATCTCGCGGGCGTAGTTCTCGTTCGGAGCCCATTTGTAGTTTTCGTTGCCGTTCAGCCACTGCAGCATCGCCGGGTCGATCGTCACCGCCTTGAAGAGGTCGAGGAACGAGCCGAAGCAGCGGGCGCGGAAGAGGTTCGACTGGTCGATCATCTGCTGCGGTTTGGAGACGTTCGCGTTGGAGGTCGCGAACCAGTCGTGGAGGACGAGCGCCATCCGCTCGACCAGGGGCTGGCTGGTGCGGACC
>JALZHV010000041.1 GCA_030860625.1 Actinomycetota bacterium | reverse complement strand
AGGTCCCTCCCCCGAATCCCCAATCCGCGCAATAGGACTGCCGATCGGAAGAGTCTCCCCCTCCTGCGCCAGGATCTCGGTCAGCGTCCCCGCCACATCCGCTTCGTAAGCCATGTTCGCCTTGTCGGTCTCGATTTCGACCAGCGCGTCGCCGACCGCGACCTCGTCGCCGACCTGCTTCAGCCAGCTGAGGATCGTGCCCTCCTCCATCGAGTCGGAGAGGCGCGGCATCACCACCTCACTCATCGGGCGACTCCATGCCTACAGGTTGCCACTTCGGGCCGGCGGCGCTCATCGGCCGGTGAGGAGGGGGCCGGCGAGGAGGGTCGCCGCGGCCTGGCGCAGCACGTCGGCGCGGATCTCCCCCATCACCGCCTCCTGCCGCGCCTGCAGGCGGCCGACGGTGGCGATCGGCTCGACGTCGGTGCGCGGTTCCGGCGGCGCCGTCGCCCGTGCCACGTCGTAGGCGAGGCAGCCTTCGACCCCCTGGGCGATCAGCTGCGCCCGGTAGTCGGCCCCCTCTTCGATCGGGTGCAGGTTGTCGGCCTGCATCAGCTCCGGGTGGCTGAACACCGCCCCCTGCCAGTCGGGCACCTGGGTCCCCGGCCGCGAGGCGGCGAATTCGGCCACGACCCGGTTCTTGCCGCTGTCGTCGACCCCGCCGGGGTGGAGGCCGTGGATCGTCGGCACGACCATGCAGCGCTCGCCGACGATTTCCGCCACCTTCGCCAAGTTGCCGGCGAGGATCTCGGGATAGGACGGGTTGTCGTTGGTGCCGCCGTCGAAGACGATCACGTCGACGGTCGGGTCGTAGCTTTCCTGGAAGAGGTCGAAGATTTGGTAGCTGTTGTAGCCGCCAACCGCGTTGATGGTGAGTTTCACGCCGGGCAGGTAGCGGGGCAGGTAGGGCGAGGTCAGATCCTGGAGGCTGTCGCCGACGACGAGCACGTGCGGAACCGGGCGGGCGCTTGCCGCGGGCGCCCCGGCCAGGGACACGAGCAGGAGCGCCAGCGCCACCACCCCCCCGAAGCTTCGAATTCGCCGCACGGGGAGTGTTTCTACACGACGTAGACTGCCGCGCGTGCTCGCCGCCGCTCGGCTCCCGCTCGCCGGCCTCCTCGTCGCCGCCTTCCTCCTCGGATGTGGGAGCGACGACCCTGACTCGACGAGCGAGATGACGATCTCCACCCCCACGACCACGACGACGGCAGCCGAGAAGCCGCCGCCCGAGCGCAAGCGCCGCCACGCCCCCGCCGGCGACCTCTGCCAGAGCCAGCTCGGCAGCTTCGTCGGCTCGATGGACGGGCTGCGGCGGCGCCTCGCGGTCGGCGTCACCTACGACCAGTACGTCGCCGAGGTGCGCGGGATCCGCTCCACCTACGGCGAGATCCCGATCGAGAAGCTGGGGATCGGCTGCCTGTCAGGGGTCGGAGAGCCGGGCGAGAAGGCCCTCAACCGCTACATCGAAGGCGCCAACGACTGGGGCGAGTGCGTCTCCGAAGCCGGCTGCGACACGGCGACGATCGAACCGGTCCTGCAGCGCCGCTGGCGGGTCGCCTCCCACTTCCTCGGCGAGGCCCAGGACGGGCTGCGCGCGGGCGACTGAGCCGGCGCCTCACGCCACTAAAAAACCGGGGCCGCCTTACGGCGACCCCGGCCTGGTGCAAAGGGACGAACGCGGGAACTGCGAACGGGTGGGACAAGACCCGACTCCCAACGGTCGCCGGTGCCCGGGGTTGGATTCCGCCGGGCGCCCGAACCAGTGCGGCGCCTAGCGGCCCTGCACCTCCAGAGTCCCATTAAGCATGTGAATCAAGTTAGGACCACCTCCTTTCTCTGGTCAGATGATTGAAGCAGACCGGGAGGTCGGGCTCGGGGTGCCAAATCCGACGAAATCAGGAGGCGGACTACGTAGCCTGCGCCTCCGGCGGCAGCTTGTCGCCGAGGATGTCCTTGCCGCGGCGGCACTGGACGCGACGCCAGACCTCGAAGCTGAGCCCGACCAGCATCGCGCAGGCGAACGAGGTCGCGAGCGGCAGCCAGAGGCTGTCCTGGAAGGCTTCGCCGCCGAGGTAGCCGAGCATCGTCACGTAGAGGGCCCAGATCGCCGCCGCGAAGGCGTCGGCGACGACGAACTGGCGGTAGGGCATCTCCAGGGTGCCGGCGGCGAAGGTGGTGGCGGTGCGGCCGCCGGGGATGAAGCGGCCGACGCCGATCAGGACCGTGCCGCGGCGGCGCAGCGCTTCCTCCGCCCACAGCAAGCGCGCCTGCCCTTTCTCGTCGGCGAATAGGCGGTCGGCGATCGGGTCGCCGATCTTCCGCCCCAGCAGGTAACAGAGGTTGTCGCCGACGAAAGCGCCGAGGGCGACCATCGGCACGAGCGCCCAGATCAGCAGATCCCCCTGCGCCGCCAGCACCGAGGCGGTGACCACGATCGCCTCGGAGGGGATCAGCGGGATGAGGACGTCGAGCCCCGCGGCCGCGAACACCACCGGGTAGGTGAGCGGGCTGTGCGAGACCTCCTGGGTCAGCCAGTCGAACACAGGCCCCCGCTACCCGGAACGAATTGGTTTACCAATCCCTGGCCGGGTAATGAAGAAGCATGTCTACGGGGCTGATCGTCGCGCTCGTCGTTGTCGTCGTCGTGCTTCTCGTGATCGCGGTAATCGCCGCGCGCAAGGCCAAGGCACGTCGTGAACTCGAACGCGAACGGATGCGCGAACAGGCCGGCGGGCATCGCAACGAGGCCGAGGTGCACGCGGTGAAGGCCCAGGAGCACGAGGAGACGGCCCGCGAGGCCGCCGAACGCGCGGAGCGCGAGCGACAGCTGGCCCAGCATCACGGCGACAAAGCCGACGACCTCGAGCAGAAGCTCTAGGTCAACTCAACGAAGGGGAGAGCAAAATGGTCATCGGAGTCGTCGTTGGAATCTGCGTCCTACTACTGATCCTCGGCTTCCTCGTGCCGCGGCTCTCCGACCACGCCCGCCGCGGCAGCGACAAGGGCTTCTCCCTCGGCCAGCGGGCCGGCGGCAAGGCGCCCGGGCCGATCGGGCGCCTGCTCAGCAAATCGTTCGGCAAATCTCAGCGCGCCGCCGACAAGAGCCACTCGGCCGGCAAGACGGCGCGCGAGAAGATGCCGTTCTAGGGGCGCTCGCCCCTATTCGACTCCGTCGATCTTCCAGCCGTCTTCGTTGATGAGTTCGACGGTGAATTTGGCCGGTTCGTCTTCGCCCTCGGGCAGGGCCGAGACTTTCGCGGTCGCCTCGTCGCCGTCGACTTTGACGTTGGAGATCTCGATCTCGGTCAGGCCGCCGGGATCGTCGTCGCTGCAGTCCTCGATCCAGGCCTCGCGGTCTTTGCCTTCGTAGTTCTCCTCGAGGGCTTTGTCGGTGAAGTTCTCCTCGCAGATCGGCGCCGGGTCCTCGAAGGCGACGCTCTCCTCCAGGACGGCGGTGATTTCGGCCTCGGCGTCGCCGCCGCCCGAGGTGGTGCTGTCGCCGCCGCCGCAACCGGCGCCGACGAAGGCCATGGCCAGCAGCGCCGCCGCCAGAGCCAGAAAACGAGTAATTGAGCTCATCGATCCTCCGAATTAGGAAATTGGGACGCCGACCCTATGCCATCGTCGCTACTTAGAGACTCTTTTGTTTCCAACCCGCGAAGATGGGCGCGATTCCAACCCGACCCAAGGAGGTCTTGTGTCCCGTCCGTCCCGTGTAGCGGCCCTGCTGGCTGCCGTCTTGGCCGTCCTCGGCCTCGCCGCCTGCGGCAGCAGCGAGCCTTCGGCTGAGGATTTCGTCGCCGAAACCGACGAGGTCTGCGTCGAGCAGATCCGCAACTTCCAAGAGGTGGAAGACCGCCTCGGCTCCTCGATGAGCATCGAGGACGAGGCAAAGATGCAGAAAGAGCTGCTGCCTATCCGCGAAGAATCGCTCACCAGTCTTGAAGAGATAGAGGCTCCCGAGGACTCCGCGAAAGATTGGGAGAAATACCTCGAGATCCGCCGCGAGCTGCGCGACCTGCGCAAAGAGCAGCTGAAGCTGCTCGAGAAAGGCGACGAAGAGGCGCTCGAGCCGATCAACGAGGAAATCAGCGAGCTGAACGACGAGCTCGACGAAGTCGGCAAGAAAGCCGGCCTGCTCGCCTGCGCCAGCGTCCTCCCGAAAGACCAGGCCAAGGAAGCCGTTGAAGTCGTCGAAGAGGTTGCGCTGACGACCGATCCGAAACGGGTCTGCAAAGAGCTCGTCACCCAGAACTACCTGGACGTCGGCTTCGAAGGCAAATACGAGGAGTGCGCCGAGTTCCAGAAAGAGGAAGCCGAGAACTTCGCCGAAGAGGTGAAAGTCGAAGAGGTGACCGGCGTCGCCGACACTACCGCCGCGGTGAAGATCACCGAAATCGGCGGCATGTACGACGGTGAAGAAACCACCTGGACCCTCCGCCCCGTGGACGGCCAGTGGAAGATCAACCTGATCTCCACCGGCTGAGCCATCGGTGCCAGTGACGCTCCCGGCCTACGGGTCGGGAGCGTCACCTCGTTACCCAGCGGTGCCTCTAGGTCGGCTCGCCGCGGATCTGCACGAAGCGGGCGATAGTCACGAAGACGAAGCCGCCGATCAGGTTGCCGGCGACCGCGACCGGGAAGTTCTGCGCCAGGTCGATCCACTCCGCCTTGCCGGTCCCGGCGAGGATGCCGAAGCTCATCTCGCCGAAGCTGACGACCGCGTGGTTGAGGCTCGGCGCCGCCAGCACGAAGCCGACCAGCAGCGCGATCCAGATCCGCGCGATGTCGCTCTCGGTGGCGTGGACCAGCCAGGTCATCAGGGTCATCAGGGCGCCGGCGACGATCGCGCTCAGCAGCGCTGGCCCGACGGTCCGGTCGGCGAAGGTTTCCGCCACCGACCCGGCCGCGTCCAGCGTCTCCGGCGGCACCAGCCCGGCGCGGCTGAGGATCAGGGCGAGGACGATCAGCCCGAGGAGGTTGCCGACCAGGGTCCCGACCCAGAGCCTGAGCAGCGCGAAGGCGCCCGCCTGCCGTCGGACCGCGGCGCTGATCGGGACCATGAAGTTCTCGGTGAAGAGCTCGGAGCGGCCGATCACGAGGAAGACGAGACCGATCCCGAAGGTGAGCGAGCCGAGCAGGTGCGCGGTCGCCTCCGGCATCACCAAATGCAGCGCGCCGCTGGTGACGGTGAGGGCGAGGATGCCCGCCATCACGTCGAGCCCACCGACCAGACCGGTCGCGACCAGCCCCGTGATCGAACGCGAAAGCCGCCGCTCCCCCTCCTCGGCGCTCTGGTTCCAGATCTCCTCAGGATCGCGGGCGCTCATTGCGCCGCGCTACCCCAGGTGTGAACTACAAAACAGCGGGTGCTCAGCCAGCCGGACCCGGTGAGCCGCAGCAGCTCAGGCGCACAGCTCATTGCCATCGGGGTAGTAGAACTGCCCCGGCAGACCAACCTCCACGTATTCCACTTTCCCGGTCCTCTGGTCTACATGGAACTGCAGGGTCGTCTTTCGGTCGGGTGAATACACCCGGTAGAAGTCAGCTTGGAGCGAGTTGACGCTGGTCACCTCCAGCTCATTTCCATAGGCAGCTTGGAGCTCTTCGACGTTATCTCCGCGCTGCACTCCCCGTGGAGCATGCGAACCCGCCTCGAGGAGAAACACGGACTCGAGACGATTGCTGGAGTGAGGGACGAACATCTGTACGCCATTAACGCCAGGAATGATCCAGGAGTCGCAATACGGACCAGGGGAAACCCTGACCCGGATCCTCAGCTTGCGCACATCGGCCACCGTCATCCCCAATCGGACCGGTCCCAGGCCGGTGGGAGTCAACTGGGCCTTGGACATATCGGGCCGCGGCAGCGGATCTGGGAATGCATGCAGCTCGAAAGCGTTTGACAGCAATTGGCGGTCGGTCAGCAAGGCACCAATCTGAAAACCCTCGCCCGCCGCCCAGATCTGCCAGAGCTTGCCGCTGACCTTGCCGCTGATCCTCCCCAAGACTTGCGGATCCGCCTTGGGCAGCGCCTTGACCAAGGCCAGAGCAATCGCTTGATTGACCTCGTCGCTGTGCGCCTCCAGGCACTCGTACGCTCCCTTCGCCGCGCTCGCGTACTCGTTCTGCTCGAGCGGACCGCCGATGTCGGCCGCGCACTGGATGAGTCCGACAAGGGAGACAACAGCGGCGACCCGCCTCCCCGCCAGGTCCTCGTCGCCGAGGATCTCCATCAGGCCCGTGTAGGTCAACCCCGCCAAGGCCTCCGGCTTGCTGAGCGCGGCACGGACGAGCACCGGCTCCTTCAGGCTCCGAACCTGCGCCTCGGTGAAACCGTAGTGGACCTCCTCACCTCCGAGCAGGATGGTTTCGCCTGGACTGGAGGGAGAACCGCGGAAGGCCTCGTTCAGGCGCAGAGCCGCTTCGGTTAGGAACCCATCCGGGCCGCTCTGGAAGAGTCCGTCATACATCCACTCCGGTTTGACGGAGGGGACCAGCCTGACGCCATAGGAACGATTCATCCTCACCTTGACGACTAGGACGTCGGGGCGTCTAGGGTCGCGCCCCGTACACCAGCGCAATGGCGCGTTCTTATCGTCGAGGACGACTATGTCGCCCTCCCCCCTGATCCACTCCGGGCGGGGGCCCTCGCACTCGGGTGGGCCGACTCGGGTGTCCAATAGCCAGCCCGCGGCGTACAGAATGGTGTCCCAGGGAGAGAAGTGATGCACCCTCGCGCTGAGGGTTCGGCGATCCCTGGAGACTCGCGTGGGAACGGCGATCCAAGCGTCGTGCTCGGCGTCGTAATACGCCAGGTCCGCGGTCTCCCCACGAGCGAGAGGCTCGGCCAGGCGCCTGGTGATGGTGGCGCCCTTCTTGGGCATGCGACCACCTTCCAAGGTGAGGGAAACAGGGGCCCCTGCCTCTACGCCCTCAACCTCGTCCAGTTCCCCCGCGGCTCGCGCCGCCGCGGCCGGCACGTCCTCGTCGATGGCAAGGGTGCTGCCCTCCCCCGAGGAGCCCTGGAGCTCTGCCCGCCACCCCTTCGCCTCCACGTGTGCGTGGGGCACGTCGGCGGCGACCTCAGTAGTACTCGGCTCGCCTCCACACCCGATCAACCCCACCACTGCGATTCCGAGCAGCAAGACTCTGCTGCGGTTCCCCCTCAGCATCGGGGTAAGTCCAGCCAGCTGCAGCGCAAGGGGGGACCATGCCAAGGCGCCCGCCCACTTGGTGTTCGCGCTTCCCGCAGACCTCATTGGGCGAACCTTAAGGGATATTGTGCGTTCAACAAGACTTACGGCAAGGGAGCGGCGTGGCAAAACTTATGAGTACTGCGATGTTATGTGTGCTGCTGTTGTGCGTTTTCAGCCTTGGCCTTCTCGGCTGCGGAGGCTCAGAGTCCAATGCACCCTCGGCAGCCCAACTGGAGAAGGCCAGAGAAGAAGGTGAACGAGAGGGACAAGAACGCGCCCGCGTCGACGAGTTAGAAGAGGAAGTGCAAGCCCTCAAACGCAAGACTCGTCAAGACAAAGCAACTCCGTCTCCCGCGGTAGGGAGTCCCACTCCTGCGCCGGTCGAGCAAAGGGAACCCGAAACCGAACTGCTTCGATCGTTTCACGCACCGAGCGGCAACGTCTCCTGCGCGATCACCTCCAACGGCGCTTACTGCACTGTGGCTTCCATTGCCACCACTTTCCGGCTCACGGTCGGGAGCCCGGGACAGATCGAACCGGGAGCGGTACTGCCGAAGGGGTTCGGAGAACTCGCAGACTGGGAAAGCACCGTCAGCGCCGGCTCGATCACCTGCACGGTTCCTGCATCAAACGAACCTCGCGGGATCGTCTGCTCTGACGTCAGTTCCGGCCACGGCTTCGAGGCGAGCCGGGTGAGCGCCAGGCAGAAGGCGTACTGATGCGCTAGCTCGACACGAGAGGCTCAGCCGCCTCGGCAGCGAGCCTGCAGATCTCCGCGTCGTCGGTGACGAGCGGCACCCCGGCCGCCTCGGCAGCCGCAACGTAGGCGGCGTCATAGGCGGTAAGTCCCCGGGCCGCCCATTCCGCCACCTCGGAGAGTTTCGGGTCGATCAGCTCGAAGCCGAGTTCGGGGAGGGCGGCGGCCAGCTCCTCCAGTTGAACCTGGCCCCAGCGCCACCGGCGGGCCGCGACGTTGAGGATCTCCAGCCACAACAGGGGCGGGGCGACCACGTGCAGCTCGCCGGCCTCGAACTGGTCACGCAACTTCTGCGCCGCCTCGCCGCCGCTCTCCCCCTCCCTGTGGAACCACTTGAGGACGACCGAGGCATCGAGGACGACTTCCCTCACCGCGCGTCCCGTTCCGCCCGCACCGCCGCGGTCGAGTCGCCTGCGGGCGCGCTCTCGAAGAGACGGTCGAGCCTTCGCATCGCTCCCGCGCCGATCGCTTTTTCCCAGGCCCGACCTGACCGGGGGCGCCGCTTTCGGCCAATTCTGCAAGGTAAGCGCTGCGGGTTACACCCTTGGCCTTGGCAGCGCGGTCGATCCGCTTCAACAGCCTGTCGTCAAAGGAAACGAGAACCTTGGCCATGGCGGGAGTATATCCGGGATATCTAGCTGTTATATCGGGTGACCTCCAAGGCCATACCATTGGGGAACATGCTTGGCGGGGGAAGATGGTTCGCGGGGATCGGCGCATCTGTGTGCGCGCTACTGCTGCTTGCCCTGGCGACCGCCTCGGCAAGCGCGGCGCCGCGCTGCACGATCGTCGGCACCGGCGGCGCCGACACCCTGCAGGGAAGGGC
>JALZHV010000327.1 GCA_030860625.1 Actinomycetota bacterium | reverse complement strand
GGCGTGCGCTGCCCCCGCCGCTTCGCGCAGGCCCTCAGCGTGGCGAAGCCGCTCGCGCTCGGCGGCGATCTCCTCCCGCTCCTCGGGAACCGGCGCCACCGCCTCGATCTCGGAGAGCTCGTAGCGGTAGAGGTCGAGGTCGCGCTCCCGCGACCCTTCGCGCTCGCGCAGCTCCGCCAGCTCGGCGGCAAGCCGCCCGCACTCGCGATGAGCGTCGCGATAGGCGCGCCTCATCTCCAGGTGCTCGGGCCCGGCGAAGCCGTCGAGGATCTCCAGCTGCGCCGAGGAGATCGTCAGGCGCCGGTGCTCGTGCTGGCCGAAGAAGGCAAGCAGGCGCCCGCCGAGCAGCTTCAGGTCGGCGGCCGTCGCGGCCCGCCCGGCGACAAAGGCGCTGGTGCGGCCGCCCGCCGAGACCCGGCGCCCCAGCACCACCTCTTCGACTCCCTCCGGCAGCCGCTCCGCCAGCTCGGCCATCTCCGGCTCGTCCAGCAGCCCCTTGGGGAGGTCAAAGACGCCCTCAACCCAGGCCTCGGGGGCGCCGGGCCTGACGATCTGCGCCCGCGCCTTGCCGCCCATCAGCAGGTCGAGCGAGTGCGCCAGCACCGTCTTCCCGGCCCCGGTCTCGCCGGTGATCGCGTTCAGCCCCTCGCCCAGCCGCAGTTCAGCCCGCTCGATCAGCAGCAGGTTCTCGATTCGCAGCTCGCGGAGCATGGAATCTGTGTAGCAACGGGCGCGGATCGACTCGCGCGGTTTCCGCGCTAGTTGCGGCTAACCGAGGGCCAGGGCAGCAATCACTCCACCGATCACGCTGGCGACGATGCTCGCGAACAGGGTGACGAAGCCGATGACCATCGTCCGCTGCATCGAATCGAAGCGGGCGTTGACGATGTCGAAGCCGGATTTCATGTCGCTTCTCAGTTCGCGGACATCGGCTTCGACCCGATCGAAGCGCTGGTCCACCTGGTCGAAGCGCTGGTCTACCTGCGCGAACCGTCGATCCACCTGGTCGAAGCGCTGATCGACTTGCGCGAACCGTTGATCGACTTGGTCAAAGCGCTTGTCCACATGGACGCGGAAGTCGTCCAGCCGTTGGTCCGTCCACGCTTCTCTTGCCATGACTGCCATGGTGGCAGCTTACGAAGTATTTTGTCTACAGTGGTGCGCAGAACGTAAATTCTTCGTGACAGCTCGCGCCCGGCGCCTAAACCGCGAGGTGGCCGAACTTCTCGCGGATGCGGCCGTAGAAGCTCGTCCCCGGCAGCTGCGCAAGGCGGCTGACCGAGTCGAGGAAGCTGACCTCGAGCTCGGCGCCGGGGTCGAGAGCGGCGATCGTGCGGCCGTCGACGGCGACCTCGACCGGCTCGCGCTCCGGGGCGTTGACGACGTGGAGGACGTCCCCCGGCGCGACCACCAGCGCCCGGGCGGTGAGTGAGTGCGGCGCGATGTAGCTGACCACGTACCCCTTCGCGCCCCAAGCCAGGATCGGCCCCTGGTTGGCGAGGTTGTAGCCGGTCGAGCCGACGGGGGTGGCGGCGACGAGGCCGTCGCAGCGGACGTGGCCGACCTCCTCGCCGGCGATCCGGTAGCTGAGCTCGGCGACGCGGTCGTGGGGGCGACGGGCGAGGGTGATGTCGTTCAGCCCGACCGCTTTCACGTCGTTGCAGGTGACCTCCAGCCCGGGCATCTGGATCGTCTCGATCTCGCCGTCGAGGGCGCGGCGGATGCCGGCGGCGGCTTCGTCGCGCTCGACCGCGGCGAGGAAGCCGACGGTGCCGAAGTTGACGCCGAAGACGGGGACTTCGGTGCCGGCGTAGCGGCGCAGCGCGTGCAGGATCGAGCCGTCGCCGCCGAGGACGAGGCAGATGTCCGGCAGGGTGTGTTCGGCGGTGACGTCGACGCCCTCGCCGGCGGCGCCGTGCTTTTCGACCTCGTCCTCGGTTGCCGCGAGGCGCCAACCCATCTCATGCGCGACCTCGGCGGCGACCGCCACTGCTTCGGAGGCGGCAGGCGGATGCGTGTGGGTGATCAGCGCCGCGGTCTTCACTCGTCTCCCTCCACGGCGAGGACGGCGGCCTCGAGATCCTCGACCTCCGGGCCGCTGCCGCCGCACCAGACGAAGGTCTCGCGATTGCCCTTGGGGCCCGGCAGGCCGGAGGAGGCGAAGCCGCGGACCGGCAGCCCGAGCTCGCGCGCGGCCTCGGCGACTTTGAGGATCGCCTCGCGGCGGTCGGCGGCGTCGCGGACGACCCCCTTGCCGACCCGCTCACGCCCGAGCTCGAACTGCGGCTTCACCATCGCCAGCACCTCGCCGCCGGGCTCGAGGCAGCGCGCCGTCGCCGGCAGCACCTTGGTCAGGGAGATGAAGGAGACGTCGATCGTCGCCAGCGAGGGGACGAAGGGCAGGTCGAAAGATTCCAGCTCCCGCGCGTTGAGGCGCTCGATCACGTAGACCCGGGGGTCCTCGCGCAGGCGCACGTCGATCTGTCCGTAGGCGACGTCGACCGCTGCCACCCGGCTCGCGCCGCGCTGCAGCAGGCAGTCGGTGAAGCCGCCGGTCGAGGCGCCGACGTCGAGGCAGTCGCGGCCGGAGACGTCGATGCCGAGCGCCTCCAGCGCGTTCTCGAGCTTGGTCCCGCCGCGCGAGACGAAGCGGGGGCCCTCGTCGACGATCAGGTTGGCAT
>JALZHV010000040.1 GCA_030860625.1 Actinomycetota bacterium | reverse complement strand
GCAGTCGCCGGAAGCCCAGGACCGCGTCCGCGCCACCGGCCAGGAGGAAGCCGGCGAGGGCACGACGGCGGTGACCACCGAGGCGCTCGCCCCGATCGTGATCGAGCCGATGGGGAACATGCCGGTGATCAAGGACCTGATCACGGACATGGAGTCGACCCACTGGACCAAGATCCGCCGCGTCACCCCGTGGCTCCTCCCCCACGGCGAGCCGCCCGAGCGCGAGTACGTCGTCGAGCCGGAATCGATGATCGACATCACCCAGTCGATGGCCTGCATCCAGTGCGGCGCCTGCGTCTCCTCCTGCCTCTCGATGGAAGCCGACCACGACTTCATCGGCCCGGCGGCGCTGGCCAAGGCCTACCGCTTCGTCGGCGATCCGCGCGACGCCGAGACCCGCGAGCGACTGCACGACCTCGCGCACGACCCGCACGGGATCTACGACTGCACCCACTGCTTCAGCTGCATCGACGCCTGCCCGAAGGGCGTGGCGCCGATGGACCAGATCATGCGCCTGCGCCGCAAAGCCGGCGAAGAAGGGATCGAAGACCCCAACAGCGGCCATGACCACGAGATCGCTTTCGTCAAGATCATCGAAAAGAAGGGCACCCTGGACGAGTCGCTGCTCCTGCAGGAGTCCTTCGCACCGGGCTTCAAAGGCAAGCTGAAACCGAACAAACGGGCGATCCGGGAAATGCTCGGCTCGATCCCGACGGCGATCCGCGGGATCAAAACCGGCAAGATGCGCTCGCTGCACAAGCTGATCCCCGGCGTCCACCCGAAGCTCCCCGACCAGGACGACGTGAAGGCGATCTACGCGCACGCCGAGGAGCACAGCGAGGAACTGAACCTGTACATCCGGGGCGAGGAGGGCGAGGACGCCCTGCCCGACGGCGCCGCGGCCGAGGAGGTCACCAATGGCTGAGAACATCAAAGTCGCCTACTGGCCCGGCTGCGTCTCGCGCGGCTTCACCCCCGAGCTGCACGGCTCGATGGCCTGGGTCGCCGAGCGGCTCGGGATCGAGCTGGTCGAACTCGACCGCGCCAACTGCTGCGGCGCCGGCGTCATCGCCGAGCACAACCAGGAGCTCGCCGACACCTTGAACGCGCGCACCTTCGCGCTGGCCCAGCAGACCGGGCTCTCGATGATGAACATCTGCTCGACCTGCCAGGGCGCGCAGTCGGAGTGCCAGCAGCGCCTCGACGCCGACTCCGCCTACCGCGCCCACGTCAACGAGGTGCTCTCCGGCCAGGGCCTCTCCTACGAGAAGGCTGCCGACGGCGGCTGGACCAACAAAAACTTCCTCTGGCTGCTGGTCGAGGACTACGGCCTCGACCGCCTCGCCTCGCTGGTCAAGCGCCCGCTCAGCGGTCTGCGTGTCGGCCCCTTCTACGGCTGCTACATCGTGCGGCCGAAGGAACGGCTCGGCTACAGCGAGTTCCCCGACCGGGACATCTACCTGGAGAAGGTGATCGAGGTCCTCGGCGGCCAGGTCGTCGAGTACGACGGCGCCCGCAAGTGCTGCGGCTTCCCGGTGATCACGATGGCCCGCGAGACCTCGCTGCGCCAGGCCGGCACCCACGTCGGCGACGCGATCGACGCCGGCGCCGACTGCCTCGTCACCCCCTGCCCGCTCTGCCACCTCAACCTCGACATGCAGCAGCCGGAGGCGGCCAAGGTCGTCAACCGCGACCTCGGCCTCGCCGTCCTCCACCTGCCGCAGCTCGTCGGCCTCGCCCTCGGCGCCGAGCCGAAGGAGCTGGGGATGAGCAAGCACATCGCCTCAACCCGCTGGGTCGAGGAGCGCCTCAGCAGCGTCGCCGCTTAGCCGCCGAACACAGTCTGCACCGCAAAGGCGAGTACAACGCTCGTCATCGAGACGATTAGCGTCCGCTGCAGCGCGTCGAACTTGGAGTCGAGCAGGTTGAATCGCGCCTCCATCTTCGACTCGAGCGTGTCGATGCGCTGCGTTAGCCGGTGATCCAGATCGGTCACCCTGCTCGCCAGGTCGTTCAACCGGGCATCGTTCCACTGCGCACGCGTGCTCTCCATCGCCTGGAACGGTAGCGGACAACACATTACGCGTTGCGCGCAGATTTCAAATTCTTTGTGACGCAGGACAGTTCGATAGCCTGAACTCCCAGGTGAGCCGGGAAGACTGGTCGGCACTCGAATAGTCGACCCCGAAAGTTTCCGTGGACCTCATCTCAGCCCTCCCCTTTGCCGCCGCCGGCGATACCGCCGAGGTGTTCACCGACCTCTTCCTGGTCCTGCTCGCGGCCAAGCTGGGCGACGAGGTCTTCAAGCGGATCGGGCAGCCGGCGATCGTCGGGGAGATCCTCGGCGGCGTCCTGGTCGGGCCCTCGGTGCTGGGCCTGGTCGAGGTGGGAGAGGTGCTGCGGGTCTTCTCCGAGCTGGGCGTCGTCTTCCTGCTCTTCTGGGTCGGGCTGGAGACGCGGCTCTCGGAGATGCGCGCGGTCGGGAGGATCGCGGTCGCGGTCGGCGGCGCCGGCGTCGTCGTCCCCTTCCTCGCCGGGATCGGGCTCGGGCTGGCGCTAGGCGAGAGCAGCGAGACCAGCGTCTTCCTCGGCGCGGCGCTGGCGGCGACCAGCGCCGGGATCACCTCGGCGACCTTCCTCGAGCTGGGGATCGCGGACACGCGGGCGGCTCGCACCGTCCTTGGCGCCGCGGTCGTCGACGACGTGCTGGCGCTGATCCTGCTCTCGGTCGCGGTCGGGATGGCGGCCGAGGGCGGCGTCGACGCGACCGACATCGTGCTGGCGCTGGGGGTAGCGGTCGTTTTCGTCGTCTTCGTCGCGCTCGGCGGGGCGCGGCTCCTGCAGAACCGGCCGCGGCTGCTGGAGGCGCCGCGCTTCGCCCAATCGCCGCTGCTGCCCGCGGTGATCCTCTGCCTCGGGCTCGCCGCCTTCTCCGCCAAGATCGGCCTCGCGGCCCTGATCGGCGCCTTCCTCGCCGGCATGATCGTCGCCGAGACCAAGGACCAGTCCTCGATCGAGGAAGAAGTGCGGCCGCTCTACTCCTTTTTCCCCCCCTTCTTCTTCGCCTTCATCGGCATCGAGCTCGACCTCGGAGCCCTGCTCAACGGCCACGCCCTGTGGCTCTTGGCAGCGATCTCCGTGCTGGCGACGGTCACCAAGCTCGTGCCCGCCTACCTGGCGGCACGCGGCCTGAGTCGCAACGAAGCGGCGATCGTCGGAGTCGGCATGGTCCCGCGCGGCGAGGTGGGGATTGTCGTCGCCTCGATCGGCGCCGCCGAGGGAGTCGTCGACGCCGAGCTCTTCGCGGTCGTCGTCGGGATGGCGGTGCTGACCACCCTCGCTGCCCCGTTCGCGCTGCGTCGACTCAGCCGCGAGTGAGCAGGCCGCGCTCGGCGAGGAGCTCGGCGACTTGGACCGCGTTGGTGGCGGCGCCCTTGCGGAGGTTGTCGCCGACGATCCAGAGGTTGAGGGTGCGCTCCTGGCTGGGGTCGCGGCGGATGCGGCCGACGTAGACGTCGTCGGAGCCGGCGGCGTCGAGGGCGGTCGGGTAACCGCCGTTGCCGGGATCGTCGATGACGACGACGCCGGTCGCCTCGTTCAGCAGCTCGCGGCATTCCTCGGGCGAGAGGTCCTCGCGGGTCCGCACGTTGACCGACTCGGAGTGGCCGGCGATCACCGGCACCCGCGCACAGGTGACCGAGATCCCGATCTCCTCGCCGAAGCCGAGGATCTTGCGCGTCTCGGCCATCACCTTGCGCTCCTCGGTGGTGTAGTCGTCGCCGTCCTTGAAGACCTCGACCTGGGGCAGGACGTTGAAGGCGATCTGGTGCGGGTAGATCTGCGGCGCCGGCGCCTCTTCGCCGGCAAGCACGGCGCGCGACTGGTCGCGCATCTCTTCGATCGCCCGCTGGCCGGTGCCGGAGACGGCCTGGTAGGTGGAGATGACGAGGTGCTCGAGACCGACCGCGCGGTGGATCGGGGCCAGCGCCATCATCATCACCATCGTCGTGCAGTTCGGGTTGGCGACGATGCCCTTGTGGCCAGCAGCGGCGTCGGGGTTGACCCCGGCGACGACCAGCGGCACGTCCTCGTGCATCCGCCAGTAGCTCGTGTTGTCTACGACGACCGCGCCGGCCTCGACGAAGCGCGGCGCCCACTCGGAGCTGACCGAGCCGCCGGCGGAGGAGAGGACGACGTCGATCCCCTGGATCGTCTCGTCGTTCAGCGGCCGCACCTCGAGTTCCTGGCCGGTCCACTCGATCTTCTTCCCGGCCGAGCGCTCGGAGGCGAACGGAATCACCTCGGCGCTCGGGAACTGCCGTTCGGCGAGCACGTCGAGGATCGTCGAGCCGACCGCGCCGGTCGCGCCCAGTACGCCTACTTTGTAGCCGTCAGCCATCGCTGTGCTCCGCTCAGCCGGCGACCGTCGGCGTATGGTCGGGACCGGTCGGGTCCTCGGGCTGGATCGCGTCCTCGCCGAGGTCGAAGGCCTTGTGCAGCGCGTTGACCGCGTCGGCGACCCGGTCGGCGGGGATGACGCACGAGATCTTGATCGGCGAGGTGGAGATCATCTCGATGTTGATCCTTTCGTCGCCGAGCACCTGGAAGACCTTGGCGGCGACGCCCGGATGCGAGCGCATGCCGGCGCCGACGATCGAGACCTTGCCGATCCGCTCGTCGCAGAGGACCTTCAGCGAGACGTCGCCCAGCGCGGCAATCGTGTCCTTGGCGATCGGCAGGTCGTCGCGGCCGACGGTGAAGGAGAGGTCGGCGAGCGCTTCCTCGCCGACGGGCTCGTTCTGGATGATCACGTCGACGTTGACGTTGGCCTCGGCCAGGGCGCCGAAGACGCGGCCGGCCACCCCGGGCTCGTCTTTGAGCCCGGTCAGCGTGACCCGGGCCTCCGAGTCCGAATGCGTCACTGCGGTTACGAAAGGGTTCTCCATGATTTCGGTCTCTTCCTCCGAGACGACGAGGGTACCGGGACCGTCCTCGAAGCTGCTGCGGCAGTGGATCTGCACCCCGTGGTTGCGTGCGTACTCGACCGAGCGCAGCTGCAGCACCCCCGCCCCCGAGGCCGACATCTCCAGCATCTCCTCGAAGGAGACGCGCGAGAGCTTGCGGGCGTCGGGGACAATCCGCGGGTCGGCGCTGTAGACGCCGGCGACGTCGGTGTAGATCTCGCAGACGCTGGCCCCCAGCGCCGCGGCCAGCGCGACCGCCGTCGTGTCGGAGCCGCCGCGGCCGAGCGTGGTGACGTCGCGGCTGTCGGTCGAGACGCCCTGGAAGCCGGCGACGAGGACGATCCGGTCCTGCATCAGCGCCTCGGAGATGCGGTCGGCGCGGACGTCGATGATCCGCGCCTTGGTGTGCGAGGAGTCGGTGACGATCCCCGCCTGGGAGCCGGTCAGCGAGATCGCCTGGTGCCCCATGTCGTTGATCGCCATCGCGCAGAGCGCGCAGGAGATCCGCTCCCCGGTCGAGAGCAGCATGTCCATCTCGCGCGGGTCGGGGCGCTCGGAGATCTCGTGCGCCTGGTTGACCAGCTCGTCGGTGGTCTTGCCCCGGGCCGAGAGCACCGCGACCACCCGTTTGCCCTCCTCGCGGGCGGCGACGATCCGCCCCGCGGCGCGTTTGATCCGCTCGGCATCGGCGACGGAAGTGCCGCCGAACTTCATCACGACGATGTCAGATCCGTCCCCGGTCATCGAAGCCTGAGGATAGTCGGCGCCCGGGTACGCCTCCGTCTCGCCCCCGCCCTACTCGGCGGCCCCTCCTAGGTTCCCCAGCATCGCCTGTTCGGCCATCCGGATCAGGCCGAGGCCGCTGTGGGGGCGCATGTCGCTGCTCCGCACCCGCACGTGCGAGCCGTGCGGCCCCACCACCTCGACGATCGTGCAGACGTCGCCGATTTCGCAGTCGTCGCCGTAGTCGTTCTCGATCGCCTCCATCTGCTCAGCCACGACACGGCCGACCTTGCTCTGGTCAAGCGACATGGGCAGCTCCTCTCTCTTTTTCGGTCTCGAAGTTCAGACCGATGACGATACGTGATGCCAATCACACCTCCCGATATATCGAAGAGATATATCTTCCAGCACGATGGAGCAGCTGAGTCCCACCGCCTACGTGATCCTCGGGTTCGTCCGCAGCCAGCCGCGGTCCGGCTACGAGATCAAAGCGCTGGTCGACAACTCGACCCGGTTCTTCTGGGCGGCCAGCTACGGGCAGATCTACCCGGAGCTGAAAAGGCTCTCGGAAGCGGGGCTGATCGCCGGCTCCGACACCCCCACCGGCGGCCGCAAGCGGACCGTCTACGAGATCACCGCCGACGGCGAGGAGGAGCTGCGGGCCTGGCTGCGGCAGCCGCCGGGGACGTTCGAGATGCGCGACGAAGGGCTGCTGAAGCTGTTCTTCGCCGACGCGCTGCCGCGCACCGAAGCGGTCGAGATCCTGCGCGCGATGCGGCGCCAGCGGCTCGCCGTCCACGAGCGGCTGCGGGCGATCAAAGACCTGAAGTTGAAAGGCGAGAGCGAGGATTCCCTGCCGCTGATCGTGCTGGAGGGTGGCCTCGAGTTCTCGGAGTGGTTCGCGGATTGGTGCGAGCGGATGGAGGCACGGCTCCTCGATTCCGCTCCCGGAGAAAAGGAGTAGCTGATGTTCGATTCCCTCGCCCGACTGGCAAACGGCAGCGCCAAACGAATTGGCCTGTTCGCGATCGCCTTCTTCCTGATCGCGGGCGCGGTCGGCGGCTCGGTCGCCGACCGTCTCGACCCCTACGGCGCCGAAGACCCCGACACCGAGGCGGTGAAGGCGATGGATCGGCTGGAGGAGGCGGGCCTGCGCGTGCCGGCGGTGATCGTCGTCGTCGAGGACGCGCCCGTCGCCGCCCCCGCCACCCGCGAGCGGGTCGTGGCGCTGCAGCGCGATCTGCGCCGGCGCAACGACGTCGCCGCGGTCACCGGCTACTACGACACCCGCTCCCCCGCCTTCGTCTCCCGCGACCGCCAGTCCACCTACTTCGCGGTGGCGCTGAAGGCGACCGGCGACAAGCAGCTGCAGGAATCGGGCGCCGACATCGCCGAGGAGCTCGCGGGCGAGCCGGGCGTCGTCGTCGGCGGCTTCGCGGTCTCCACCGAGCAGGTCAACAAGCAGGTCGAGGAAGACCTGAAAAAGGCCGAGATGCTCGCCTTCCCGCTGCTCTTCCTGCTCTCGCTGATCTTCTTCCGCAGCCTCGTCGCCGCGCTGCTGCCGCTGATGATCGGCGTGCTGGCGATCGTCGGCACCTTCCTCATCCTGCGAATCGCCAGCGAATTCGCCTCGATCTCGATCTTCGCCCTCAACCTGACCACGGCGCTCGGCCTGGGGCTGGCGATCGACTACAGCCTCTTCATCGTCTCCCGCTACCGCGAGGAGATCGCCAAGAGCGGCCCCGGCCTGGCGGCGATGCGGCGCGTGCTCGCGACCGCGGGGCGGACCGTTTTCTTCTCCTCGCTGACGGTCGCGGCGGCGCTGGCCTCGCTGCTGGTCTTCCCGCAGCGCTTCCTCTACTCGATGGGCCTCGGCGGCGCGCTGGTGGCGCTGTTCGCGGCGCTGATCTCGCTGACGGTGCTGCCGGCGGTGCTGACGCTCTTGGGCTCGCGGGTCAACGCCGGGGCGCCGAAGTTCCTGCAGCGCCGCGCCGAGGCCGACGCGCGGCCGGCGCACGAGGGCTTCTGGTACCGCCTCTCGCGCTTCGTGATGCGGCGGCCGGCGCCGATCGCGATCGCCAGCGCCTTGGTGCTGATCGTTCTCGGCCTCCCCTTCCTCAACATCAAGTTCGACACCGTCGACGCGACCGTGCTGCCGGAGTCGGCCAGCGCGCGGCAGGCCTACGAGATCGTCAGCGAGGAGTTCCCGCCCCACCGCGAAAGCCCGATCTGGGTCGCCTTCGAGGGCGGCGGGCCGAAGGCGGCGGCGCAGTTCGCGGCGCAGGTGCGCGAGGTCCCGGGCGTCGCCGACGTGGCGCCGCCGCAGCAGCTCGCCCCCGGCGTCACCGCCTTGCAGATCGTCTCCGAGAACCCGTTCCCCTCGGAGGCGAGCCAGGCCACGGTCGAGGCGATCCGGGAGCTGCCGGACCCGCGCGGAGCCGATGTCTTGGTCGGCGGCGCGACCGCCGACTTCATCGACTTCCAGGGCAGCCTTGCCGACCACCTGCCGATCGCGCTGGCGATCGTGGTCCTCTCGACGCTGGCGATCCTCTTCCTGATGACCGGCTCGGTGGTGCTGCCGATCAAGTCGCTGATCATGAACTTCCTCAACCTCAGCGCCGTCTTCGGCCTGCTGGTGCTGATCTTCCAGGACGGCCGGCTGGAGGGGTTCCTCGACTACACGAGCACCGGCGCGCTCGAGCAGACGATGCCGATCCTGCTCTTCGCGATCGCCTTCGGCCTCTCCACCGACTACGCGGTCTTCCTGCTCTCGCGGATCAAGGAGGCGCGCGACAACGGCGCCTCGGAGTCGGAGTCGGTGGCGATCGGCCTCGAGCGCACCGGCCGGATCGTCACCGCTGCGGCGCTGCTCTTCGCCGTCGCACTGGGCGCCTTCGCCACCTCGCAGATCATCTTCATCAAGGAGAACGGGGTCGGCACGGCGCTGGCGGTGCTGATCGACGCCAGCATCATCCGCGCCCTGCTGGTGCCCGCGCTGATGGAGTTGCTGGGCAAATGGAACTGGTGGGCCCCGGCGCCGTTGCGCAAGTTGCATGAGCGGTGGGGGATCAGCGAGACGGAGCCGCAAGCCACCAGTCCGTGAGGGGGTGGGGTGCCCCCTCCGGACACATCTCGCC
>JALZHV010000039.1 GCA_030860625.1 Actinomycetota bacterium | reverse complement strand
CTGCGGGTCCAGCGCAAGCGGCGGGCGACCAAGCCGACCCGTGCCTCGCGCCGGCGCCGGCTCGAGCAGAAGCGGCGCACCGGCGAGCGCAAGCGCAACCGCCGCCGGCCGCCACTTGACGCGGACTAGATCGGTGCGAGGATCGGCGGGCCACCGATCGAGAGGAGCGAGGAATGCTCAGCGCGAGTAGGGCGACCAGCGGGTTCGCCGTCGATGACCTGGAGAGGGCGAGGGACTTCTACGAGGGGACGCTGGGCTTGCGCGTCGAGGTGCTAGACGCCGAGCACGGGGTGACGAAACTGAAGCTGGCCGGGGAATGCGATGCTCATGTACCTCAGCGACGACATGAAGCCCGCCAGCTACACGATGCTCAACTTCGAGGTTGACGACATCGATGCCGCTGTCGACGGGCTGGTCGAGCGCGGCGTCAGCTTCGAGCGCTACGAGGGCTTCCAGCAGGATGAGAAGGGCATCGTGCGCAGCGGCGGCCCGCAGATCGCCTGGTTCAAGGACCCATCGGGAAACGTCATCTCCGTGATGCAGCTGTAGGGCTCAGCCGAGCTCCCGCGCCACCGCCTCCTGGCGGTAGTCGAAGATCCGCCGCAGGTCCCGCCGCACCAGCAGCCGATCGGCGACCTCCCCCAGCGGCCCGAACGGGATCGAGTAGCGCACCCGGTCGGCGATGATCGTCGCCCCCGGCCCGTCCTCCTCGAACGTGTGCGTGTGCTCCCAGAGCGCGTATGGCCCCCGCACCTGCGCGTCGACGAACCGCCGCGGCGGCTCCCACGCCTCGATCCGCGTCCGCCACCGCACTGGCACCCGGTGCAGCCGCAGCCGGTACTCGATCAACGTCCCCACCCCCATCTCGATCGGCCCCGGCGTCGTCACCTCGAACCCCAGCCAAGGCGGCGTGATCCGCTCCAGGTTGCGCGCGTCCCCGTAGAAGGCGAAGGCCTCCTCGATCGGAAGGGCGACGCGCTGGCGGCGCTCGAGGAGGTGGACAGAAGACACCTATCGAGCTTAGGCCCAGTTGAGATTTGAAACCGCTGCAATTCGTAAGATCGGGCTATTCCTCCCGACTGGACCTTGAAACCAGGCCAAAGCATCAAGCGGGTCGACCTCCACCAGGAGTTCGGCGGTCGGGGCCAAGGAGGTATTGGTCCTTCAGCTCAAAGCCCGAACGTCTTCATTTTTTCGGACCCAGAGGCAGGCGAGCCCCATGGCTACTACGACGGCTGGCAGGAGGATGGTTGCTTCCACTACACCGGCGAGGGTCAGCGTGGAGACCAAGAAATGAAGTCAGGAAATGCTGCGATCCTCAACCACATAGAGGAGGGGCGGTCGCTTCGCCTCTTCCAAGGAGCCAGGGGCACTGTTACCTACGTAGATGAGTTTGAAATCGATGGTGTCGAACCCTTCTACTTAACGGATGCCCCTGAGACCAATAATGGCCCTCGCCGTCAAGTCATTGTCTTTCGACTTCGACCTAAAGCCGTTGAGCCTCGAGAGCCGAGCTCAGAACTGGCTCCGATCCTTTCCGGACCTCGACGATCCAGGGTTCCGATCGAGCGGCAGCACACCGAGAAGGCATATGTTGAACCGAGCCGTGAGCCTTACCGAGCGGAGCGACGAGAGCAGAGCCTGGTTCTCTCCTTAGAGAAACACCTTCTTGCTGCGGGTCATGAGGTGTTCCGAAACCGGATTCTTCCTCCGGGGGAGGCTAGGCCACTATTTACCGACCTTTATGACGCAACCACCCGAACCCTCGTAGAGGCGAAGGGCACGGTTGAGAGAAATGCTATTCGGATGGCCATTGGGCAGCTGGCTGACTACAGCCGTTTCCTGGAGGAGGTGCCGGCTCATCTTGCGGTACTAGTTCCGTCAGAGCCGCGAAAAGATCTTTGCGAGCTTCTGTTCAGCCAGGGAATAGATCTGATCTATCCCAGGAGGGATGGTTTCGATGACTCGACTGGCGGCGCCTTGGTTGATCCAATCGATTAGCTCTGCTGTAAGTTGATGCAGCGGTGGAGGGATCTATTCCAGGCGATTCGGTCTTGTCGGAGCTCACGCTCGAGACCTTCGCTCCGGCCGTCGGCCAGACGTTCACGGTCGGCGATCCTGCCGGGACGACGGTCGAGCTGCTCCTGGTCGAGGCGACGGGTCAGGACATCGGCCCGCAGGCCTCGCGCCCGCCTTTCTCGCTCATCTTCCACGGTCCGGCCGACCCGTTCTTGACGCAGGCGAGCTATCGCTTCGAGCACCCCACCCTCGGCGTGATGGGGATCTTCATCGTGCCGCTGGGGCGCGATGAGCACGGCGCCGCCTACGAGGCGATCTTCGGCTAGGAGGGATTGGCGGAACTCGCGTGTACGGCTGGCGAGCGCCGGACCGAGCGAGACAAGGACGCAGGGAGGCCGAATAGCAGCGCTATTCGGCCGACTGAGGACGCCGCATCGCGAAGTGTCCGCCGCCGCCAAGCGTGCGCGGGGGTTCCGCCAATCCCTCCTTAGCTCGACGGCTGCGGCGGGCGCTCGAGCAGCAGGTAGACGCCGCCGGCTTCGGCGACCGCGCGGAAGCCGAGGCGCGAGTAGAGGCGTTGGGCCGGGTTGAAGCGCTCGACGTGGATCGAGGTCTTGACCTCAATGTCGTCGGCCTCCTTGATCAGCGCCCGCATCAGCGTGCTGCCGATGCCGCGGCCGCGGTACTCCGGCAGCAGGGCGATGTCGACGATCCGCAGCTCCTCGGGCCAGCGGGCGACGATCAGGCGGCCGGCCGGCTCCCCGTCCACCAGCACCACGTCGTAGCTGGTGTCCTCGTAGGTCTCGTAGTGGCGGCTCTGCGCCGCGAACTGGTGCTCGGCGAACGCGCCCCACTGATCGCGGGGCAGTCCCGAAGCTTCCAGTTCCGGTTCCCGCGTGCTGGCGTATAAGCGCAGCAGGAACGGCCGATCGTCCTCCGCCGCCGGGCGCAACCTCACCGACGGCTCAGACCTGCTCACTATTCGCGCGGCGGGAAGACCCCTTGCAGGGCGATGCAGAAGAGGAGCGGCATCGACGGCGGCATGTTGTTGTGGGGGAAGCTGGAGCCGGTGACCGTCGCCGACTGGAAGTTCATCTGGACCAGGTTGCTCGTGGAATCCGACTGCCAGGCGAATTTGGGTTTCGAGCGGGCCAGCGCCCTTTCCGGTCCCGGCGCCTGGTATTCGGCGAATTCGTTGGTGCTCATCGCCTGGTGCGTGTGGGCCGGGATCTCACTCTGCAGCAAGGTGACGTTGGGCGCGCCGCCCTGCTCACCGACGTAGTGCGGGCTCAGTCCCGAGCCTTCGCCCTGGTTGATCGCCGCCGCGCCCTGGAAGTTGGGAAGCCCGAAGGTCGACTTGCCGTCACCGCCGTAGTTGGTGCCGAGCAGCGCGAAGAGCGCGGTGTTCTGGGAGATCGGCATCAGCTGACCGTTGCATTCCGCCCAGCCCTTGGGCGCGAAGTTGAAGCCGAAGACGCGGATCTCTGCGATGAATGGGTCAGCCATATCAGGTGGGTGAGGGGTAGATCCCGTAGAGGGAGATGATGTAGGTGATCGTCAGGTAGGGCATGCGGTTCTCGTGCGGCTGTGAGCCGCCGACCGGCATCACCATCTGCGGCGCCAGGGGCCGTTGAGGTTCCATTTCGCTGAAGAGGGAGACGACGGGAGGGGAGCCGAGCAGGTTGCCTTCCGGGCTTTTGCTGCCCCCGGCGCCGGTCGAGGCGAGCAGCCCGTGGTTGTGGGCGGGCATCTGCTGGGTGGTCAGCGTCACTTCTTCGACGCCGGCCATCTCGCCCATTTGGTAGTTCTGGCTGATCCCCGGCCCCTGGCCGTAGTGCACCGCCACACGACCCTGCAGGTCGGGTAGGGCGAAGGTCTCTTGGCCGTCGCCGCCGTAGCGGGTGCCGATCAGGTTGTAGAGAGTGTCGAACTCGGAGATCGGGAGCAGCTGCCCTTTGCAATGGGCCCAGCCGGCGGGGTTGTAGGTCCCGCCGAACATCCTGATCTCGCCAACGTAAGGCTGTGCCATGTCTTAGTTCCCTTCCTTAATTCCTGCTGGGGAAGAGTCCCTGGAGCGCGACGCACCAGTTGAGGACGAGGAATGGAGGCCGGTTCTCGTGAGCCTGGGAACCGCCGGTTTTCTGCAGCGTCGCCGGGTGGATGATCGTCAGCTGGTCGGCGCTGCGGTAGGTGTTTTCGCTGCCGGCGAGGATCACCGGGGCCGCCTGGTTGCCTTCCTGGGAGGAAGCCTGGATCAGGTGGTTGTGGGCGGGCATCTCGCTCGTGGTCAAGGTGTGAAACTCCTCGCCGAGCTTCTGGCCCTGGTTGTAGCTGGGGCTGAGGTGGATCGGGACGCGGCTGCGCAGGTCCGGCAGGCCGAAGTTGACCCGGCCGTCGCCCCCGTACATGTTCCCCAGCAGCGAGAAGAGCGCCTGGTTCTGGTTGATCGGCAGCAGCTGTCCGTTGCATTCGGCCCAACCCTTGGGCGGGAAGTCGAAGCTCATCAGACGGAGCTCACCGATAAAAGGTTCAGCCATTGGAAACCACTCTATTTAATGCGCCCGGACGGAAGAAGTCATAGTCATAGAGGCTAAGTCAACTATGGCTATGGAAGCGGGCAAGATGCGGTCTGTGCGTATTTGGAATTGACCGACCGGGTCGAGCTGACGCCGTTGGGGGCGGTGTTCCGAGCGGCCAGGTAGGTGTTGACTTCCGAGTTGGACGTGGCGCCGCCGGAGTAGCCGGCCAGCTGGGTCGTCGCCGCGCCGTTCATCGCGAAGCGGATGTTCGGGCTGCCGACGGCCGAGGAGCCGGTGAGGTTGTTGGCCAGCGCCCCGGCCCCGCCGATGTCGAGGCAGGAGGTGCCGGCGTCAGGGCCGCTGCCGATCAGGACGAACATCCCGAACTGGAGCGGTTCCGATTCCGCCAGCGTCGCCGGTTTCGTGATCGTGTTGCCGCGGACGGTCGCGTTGAGCGAGCCGTTGCCGTCGTTCTGGAGCAGTTCCAGGCCGGAGATCACGTGCTGGGTGAGGTTGTTGTTGGTGATCAGCGCCTTGACGGTCGCGGCGCCGTTGGAGCGGACGCCGATCGCGTTGCCGCCGCCGGATTCGTTCGAGTTGCTGGTGCCGACCGAGTTGCCGCTGATCGTCACGTCGACCTGGGCGGGCTGGGGCGAGATCTGGCTGCCGGGGGTGTCGACGGTGATCCCCTCGAGGTTGGCGCCGGTGACGCTGTTGTTCAGCACCGAGGCCTCCATCGTCGCGTTGCCGCCCGGGTTGAGGGTGACGCCGCCGCCCGAGCCGCCGACCGCGTTCGACATCGTGGTGCCTTTCAGCGTCACGTTCTGGGTCACGGTGTTGACGCTGTCCGCGGTGACCTGGAAGTGGTCGCCGCCGTTGTTGCTCATCGTTGCGTTTTCGACCGTGATGTTCATCGTGCCGCTGCTGGTGCCTTCGAAGAACATCGAGTCGTCGCCGATCACCGAGTTCTTGGTGTTCGAGTAGGTGCCGCCGGAGACGGTCCAGTTGAGCGTGCCCGATTCGTTGATCACGGCGATGTTGCGGAAGCCGCTGCCGGAGACGGTCGAGCTGGTCAGGTTGGCGGTGCCCGTGAGGTTGGTGAAGTCGAGCCCGTTCTCGTTGCTGGCGTTGCCGTTGGCGCTCAGTTCAGAGCTCGCCAGCGTGAAGCCGCTGACGTTGCTGGCGCGGACGCCGTCGTCGCCGCCGTTGGCGACTTTGACGTTGGTGAGGCTGACGTTCGAAGTGCTGTTGAGCAGGAGGCCGGGGCCGGTCGAGCCGGTGATCGTGCCGCCGCTGGCGGCGCTGCCCGTCCCGCTCACCGTCAGGCCGGCGGTCGAGCCGGTGTTTTCCAGCACGATGCCGTTGGTGGCGCCGCTGGAGCTGACGCTCTGGAAGTTGACGCCGCCGCTGGCGATCGTCGTGCCGGTGACTTTGACCGCGGTCGCGCTCGTGCTCGAGACTTTGCTGCCCGAGCCGGTCGCTTTGATGCTGCCGCCGCCGGTCGCCGCGAAGGTTTCGCCGCTGGTCCGGGTGAGGTTGAGCGTGCCGCTGTAGACGACGTTGGCGCCGGTGTTGCTGCTCGCCGCGACGCCGCCGTTGGCGGAGGTGATGTTGCCGCTCAGAGTCACCGTGCCGCTGCTGCGGTTGGCGACCGAGACGACGCTGCCGTTCTGGTTTTCGATCGTCGAGCCGATCGAGATGTCGCCGCCGGCCGCGCCGCTGAGGACGACGCCGCCGCCGCTGTTGTTGCTGACGACGGTGTTCGAGCCGACCGTCGCGGTGGTGACAGAGGTGCCGCGGATGCCGACGCCGCTGGCGCCGCTGGCGTTGGTCCGCTGGACTTCGGCGCCGCTGGCGAGCGCGATCGCGTCACCGCCGGCGTTGGTGACGACCGGGTTGGTGCCGGTCGCCGCGACCAGGTTCGGGTGGTTCGGCACGCTGAGGCCGAACGGCGAGCCGATCAGCTTCTGGTTCGACTCCAGCGGCAGGCCGCCCGAGTAGGTGTTGGAGCCGTAGAGGAAGACGTAGTCGGAGGCGCCGTCTTTGTCGCCGGCGCCGCCGGCGCCGTTGATGCCGGAGAGCACTTTGTACGGGCTCCCCGAGCGGCCGTCGCCTTCGGAGCCGGCGCTGCCGTTGACGTACCAGACGAGGGTGTTTTCGATCCCGACCGTGACCGTGCCGTTGGTCGTCGCTTCGCCGTCGGTGACTTTGTAGGTGAAGCTGTCGGTCTGGTTCTTGTCGCCGGCCTCGCCCTTGTAGGTGAAGGTCCCGTCGGCGTCGATCGTGACGCTGCCACCGCCGGTGGTGGAGACGGTCTCGGGGACGACGCTGATCGTGTCGCCCGCGTCCTCGTCGCTGTCGTTGGCGAGCGGGACGTTGCCGCTCATCCCGCTGAGGGTGACGTTCGGCTCCGAGACGGAGTTGCCGAGGACGGCGGTGGTGTTACCGACCGCTTCCGAGTAGGAGTCGTTGACGGTTTTCGGCGCGTCGTTGACGTCGATGATCGTGATCGTCGCCTGCTCCTCGTGGGTTTTGCCGCCTTTGTCGGTGGTGCGGAGGCGGATCGAGTAGCTGGAGTCGGCCTCGAAGTTGAAGCTTTCTTTGGCTTTCAGTTTGTTGCCGGAGATTTCGAAGCTGCCGTTGTCGGCCGAGCCTTCGCCGGAGACGAGGCTGTAGGTGTGGGTGTCGCCCGCGTCCTCGTCGGTGCTCGAGAGGGAGCCGACTTCGGCGCCGGCGGCTTCGTTCTCGTTGATTTCAGCTTTCGAGAGCGCCAGGTCGGTCGGCGCGTCATTGACGTCGACGATCGTGATCGTCAGCTGCTTTTCGAAGCTTTCGCCTTCGCCGTCGGTGGTGCGGACGCGGACCGAGTAGCTGGAGTCGGCCTCGTAGTTGAAGCTCGATTTCGCTTTCAGTTTGCCGCCGTCGATTTCGAAGCTGCCGTTGTCGGCGTCGCCTTCACCGGAGACGAGGCTGTAGGTGAAGGTGTCGCCCGGATCGGGGTCGGTGGTCGAGAAGGCGCCGACTTCGGTGCCGGCCGGCTCGTTCTCTTTCAGCGAGGAGCTGGAGAGCGAGAGGTCGGTCGGAGGGTCGTTGACGCATTCGACTTTGACCGAGACCGTGGCTTTGGAGCCGCCGGTGATCGTGTAGGTGAAGGTGTCCGGCGTGGTGCCAGGCGGTTCGTTGCAGTAGTCGGCGTCCGGCTGGTAGGTGAGGTCGGCGCCGCTGTTGGTGATTTCGACGGTGCCGTTGGTCGGCTGTTCCACCGATTCGATCGTCTTCGTGCCGCCGTCGGGGTCGGTGTCGTTGGCGAGGACGTCGATCGTGGTCTCGCCGGAGTCCTCTTCGACCGTGCTCGAGTCGTTGACGGCCGTCGGCGCGTCGTCGACGCATTCGACTTCGACGGAGACCGTGCCTTCGGAGCCGCCGTTCAGCGTGTAGGTGAAGGTGTCGTCTTCGGCTTCGTCGCAGTACTCGGCGTCCGGTTTGTAGGTGAGGCCGGTACCGCCGCCGGTGATTTCAACCGTGCCGTTGGCGGGCTGGGTGACCGATTCGATCGTCTTCGGGCCGGCGTCGATGTCGGTGTCGTTCGCCAGGACGTCGATCGCGTTGGCGCCCGAGTCCTCTTTGACGGCACCCGAGTCGTTGACCGCGGTAGGCGCGTCGTCGACGCATTCGACCGTGACCGAGACCGTGGCTTCGGAGCCGCCGTTCAGGGTGTAGGTGAAGGTGTCCGGTTCGGCTTCGTCGCAGTACTCGGCGTCGGGCTCGTAGGTGAGGCCGGTACCGCCGCCGGTGATGACGACGGTGCCGTTGCTCGGCTGCGTCACCGATTCGATCGACTTGGCGCCGCCGTCGACGTCGGTGTCGTTGGCGAGGACGTCAATGGCGGTCGCGCCGGCGTCCTCTTTCAAGGTTTTGGTGTCTTTGACCGCGACCGGAGGCTCCTCGACGCATTTGACTTCAACGCCGACGGTGCCTTCGGAGCCGCCGTTCAGCGTGTAGGTGAAGCTGTCCCCTTCGGCTTCGTTGCAGTACTCGGCGTCGGGCTCGTAGGTGAGGCCGGTGCCGCCGCCGGTGATGACGACCGTGCCGTTGGCGGGCTGGGTGACGGATTCGATCGTCTTCGGCCCGCCGTCGACGTCGGTGTCGTTAGAGAGCACGTCGATCGCGTTCGCGCCCGAGTCCTCTTCGATGCTGGTCGAGTCTTTGACCGCGACCGGCGCGTCATCGACGCATTCGACTTTCACGGAGACCGAGGCTTCAGAGCCGCCGTTCAGCGTGTAGGTGAAGGAGTCGT
>JALZHV010000038.1 GCA_030860625.1 Actinomycetota bacterium | reverse complement strand
GTCTTCACCCGGCCGCCGAGGATCTCCTCCTGGCCGGTGAACTCGGAGACGTCGGTGACCTCGAGCCCCGCCTCGCGCAGCGCCGTCGCGGTGCCGCCGGTGGAGAGGATCTCGACCCCGAGCTCCGCCAGCCCGCGAGCGAAGTCGGCGAGCCCGGTCTTGTCGGAGACGGAGACCAGCGCCCGGCGCACCCGGACCTGGCCGTCGCTCACGGTCTGCGGGGTGTCGGCGGCTGGCTCAGTCATCGATCGCGACCGTCCGCGGGTCGCTGGGGTCGATCCTAACCCGGCCCTCCGCGATCATGCGGATCGCCTCCGGATAGAGCTCGTGCTCGACCGCGTGGACCGCAGCCTCGAGCTCCTCGCGGGAGACCACGGCCGGCACCGGCACCTCGCGCTGGGCGATCACCGGGCCGGTATCGACCCCCTCGTCGACGAAGTGAACGGTGACGCCGGTGGTCTCGACCCCGGCCTCGAGCGCCTGGCCGATCGCGTCGAGCCCCGGGAACGCGGGCAGCAGGGCGGGGTGGATGTTGACCACGCGGTTGCGGAAGCGCTCGACGAAGGAGGGGCTGAGCAGCTGCATGTAGCCGGCGAGGACGACGAGGTCCGCCTGGCGCGACTCGATCCAGTCGCCCAGCGCGGCATCGCGCGCGACCCGGTCGGCGTACTCGACGGCGGGAAAGACCGCGGTCTCGACTCCCGCCGTGCGACCGCGCTGCAGTGCCCCCGCACCCGGCTTGTCGGAGCCGATCCCCACCACCTCTACGACGCCCCGCGTGTGCAGCTTGTCGAGGATCGCCTGCAGGTTGGTGCCGCTGCCCGAGGCGAGGACGACGATCCGGAATCCGCTCACGCGCGCATCTTCGCACGCTCCCGCCTGGCCAAATAAGGGCGAGAGCAACTCCTAAATGGACGAACCGTCTGGGAACTGGTCAGTCTACCTTGACCGTTACACAAGAGTTTGTTATGAATGCGCCATCGGGTCGTTTAGGCCCGACGGGGGCAAGGCCTCGAAGCCTTGGAATCACGATCAGGGAGTTACCAGTCACGCTCCAAGAAACAGACACGTCTGTCCAGAGGCTTGTTCCTGAAATAAAAACGCGCCGAGGTCTTCTGCTAGGTCAACCTCGACGCGAAGAGAAACGAACGGCGCACTTGCGCCGGACAGGAGAAATCATACTCATGAAGTACTTCAAGATGCTCAGCCTTCTGGCTGTTGCTGCGGCTGCCCTGATGGCGTTCGCCGGTGCTGCTTCGGCGACCATCATCGAGGATGGCAGCGGCACCAAACTGGGTTCGGGCACCAAAATCGAATCGACAGGCACCAACGCCGTCCTTCAGGCCGGCTTCGCCACGATCGAATGCTCGCACTCCGAAGTCGACGGCAAAACCTCCAACGCTGGTGGCGCCGGCGTCGCTGTCGAAGGCAGCATCACCACGCTCGCGTTCTCTGGCTGCAACGCCACGGTCAAAACCCTGAAAACGGGCAAACTGATCCTGCATCACACCAGCGGTAAAAACGGGACAGTTACATCTGAAGGCGCTGAAGTGACAGTCGCTATCGGCTCGACCTCCTGCGTCTACGGGACCCCGACCGCCAAAGACATCGGTTCGCTCACCGGCGGCAGCCCGGCGACCCTGAACGCGTCGGCTTCGCTGACCCGTATCTCCGGTGGCTTCCTCTGCGCCAACCCGGCCAGCTGGACCGCCAGCTACACGGTTACCGTCCCGAGCTCGCTGAACGTTACAGCCAGCTAGGCAGTAACCAGCTGTTCACCAATAGTACCCAGGGCCGTCCCTTCGGGGGCGGCCCTTCTTCTCTCGCCTGCTTGACAGACTGAAAAAGCTTCTCTACTTTCCGAGAGCTGAGGGAATGGGACAAAGGGTCGGTTCAACCGGCCTCCAGGGGGGATTTATCTCTATGAAAGAGCTGATTGCCAGGGCAGCCGCTGTCTGCTTGATGTCTTGCCTCGTGATCGTCTGCGGCGCCGCCTCGGCGACGGCGGCGGAAACCCACGTCTTCGACCCCGTCCTCTCGCTGACCGGAAGCTGCTCCACCTCGGGCGACCCGGTCCCCGACCCCTCGAATCCGCCCTGCCCGGAAGGAGCCCATCCTCCCAGCGGCGCATTCACCCAGCCGAAGAGCATCGCGGTCGGTCCCTATGGAGAGATCTACGTCGCGAGCTACGGCAAAGAAGCGGCCGGTGGCGCCGAAGGGCGGATCGACATCTTCGACTCCTCGGGCTTCTTCATCACCGAGATCCTGAACTCGAACGGGCCGCGGAGCCTCGGCGTCGACTCGCAGGGAAATTTGTACGTCTACGAATTCCGCTCGGGCGGGGTCAGGCAGATAAGCCGCTATGAACCCACCGTCTACAAACCCGATGAAGGTGAAATCGTCTACGGCAAAGCATCGGTGGTCGCGGTTCCAGAAGAAGTCCCCGTTGGGAACACGAGTCGCTTCCTACCCTCCATCAACGGCTTGGCGGTGGATCGCACCACCGATCGCCTCTTCGTCCATTTCGCCGACGCGGTATTCGAATTTGGCTCGGCGGCGGAAGAAAACAAACTTCTCAATACGGAGATCGGCAAAGGCGTCCTCTCGTTCGGGAAATGGGTCGAGATCGACGCGAGCCGGCGTCTGATCTACGCCAGCGATTCTGAAAACTCGCTGTTGACCAGCCGAGTGCGGGTATTCGAAGCCGACGCGCCCTATGCGCTCGTGCGGACGATCGACGGCTCGACCACCCCTGCCGGCAAATTTCAATCAACCGCAGGGTTCGTTTCCATCGCGGTCGACGAAGGCAGCGGCAACGTCTTCATCGACGACCTAGAAAAGGCGAAAAAAGTCTACGAGTTCACTGAAACCGGTGAATACGTATCGACCATCGAACACAGCTTCCAATACGTGATTCCCTCTGAAATCGAGGTCGACAACGGGATCAACAGCCCGAACGGCGCGCTGAATCCCGCCGGCAGGTACCTGTTCGTTCCTTCGCACCCGTCCGGAGTGGGGCACGCCTTTGCCTTTGCTCCTGTGGCGCCGCCGGTGCTTCCCTCGGTCGACTCGATCACGTTCGCGGATATGACCGATACCGAGGCCGAACTGCGCGCCTTGATCGATCCGAACAACACGGCTACGAAATACCGGATCGAATACACGTCGCTCGAAGACGAAAGCTTCAGCGAAGCTACGGTCGCCGAGGAAGGAACGCTTCCCCTCTCCGATGTGGGGGTCCCTGTCTCCGTTTCGCTCAGCGGCCTGACCCCCGGCGCCGGGTACCGCTTCCGCGTCGTGGCTGAAAACGAAGTCGGCGAAGACTCGGCCACGTCACAGTTCAGCACTTACGCAGCGGTCGCCTCATGGCCTCCATGTGGCAATGACCAGCTTCGACTTGGAGCCTCAGCGCTGCTGCCGGACTGTCGCGCCTACGAGCTGGTCACCCCCCCCAGCACCAACGGCCGGCCCCCGCAAGGGGTCAGCTTCGTCGGCGATCGCTTCCCCACGGTTCACTCTTCGCCGCTGGGGGACAAGGTCAGCTTCCTGGTCGAAGGCGGCACCATCCCGGGCAACGAAGGCACCGGTGCCTTCAACGGCGATCGCTATCTCGCAACCAGAGGCTCATCGGGATGGGGCACGGCAAGCGCCGGGCCGAACGGCGAGGAATCGATGGCTCCCCTCCCCGGCAGTTTCTCCGCGGATCAGGGCTACTCGTTCTGGAGCACCTCTCTCGAGGACGAAGGCAGCGCGGCGACCCCGGGTGTGAGCGCCCATTACGTCCGCTACCCGAACGGTCACTCCGAGCCGGTCGGCCGCGGCAGTCTGGGCGAGGACCCTGCCGACCGAGGCGTTTTCATCGCGCCCGGCGGAACCCACATCATCTTCGCCACCGAAACGTTCCCGCCCCACGAAGCGATCCCGCTGGAGCCCAACGCCCCACCCGCCGGCACTGATGCGGTCTACGATCGCACCTCCGACGAAATCACCCACGTGGTCTCGCTTCTTCCCGGCGACGTGACTCCGGCAGCAGGTGAAGACGCGACTTACGAGGGCGCGTCTGACGACGGAGAGGGGATCGCGTTCTCGATCGGCAACACGCTCTACCTCCGCCTCGACAACTCGGAGACCTTCGAAGTCGCCACCGGGGCCTGGAGCTTCGCGGGTGTGGCCGAAAGCGGAAGCAGGGTCTTCTACGTGCAAGGCGGGAATCTCTTCGCCTTCGATACGGAAACCGAAGCGACGATCCCGTTCGCCGGCAGCGGCAACGCGGTTCCGGTCAATGTTTCGAAGGACGGGAGCCGGGCTTACTTCATCTCTTCGAGCGTCCTGACGAGCACCGAAGAGAATCCGGTCGGCGACACGGCACAGGCGGGTAAACCGAACCTCTACCTGTCAGAGGAAGGGGCGATCAGCTTTGTCGCGACGGTGACCGAAACTGACGTGAAACGCAAAAACGCGGCTACCGGTGACTTCGAAGGGCTTGGGACCTGGACGGAGGCAGTGAGCAGCGGAAGGCTTGCTAAAGATCCCTCCCGGGTCACTCCTGATGGCACCGTGCTCCTTTTCGAGTCTCGGGCCGATCTCACCGGTTCCTCTGCGGGGGGCTTCGTTCAGGTTTACCGCTACGACTCCGCCGCTGGGACGCTCTCGTGTCTCTCGTGTAATCCCACCGGCACTCCCGCCACCACCGACGCAAGCCTGCAGCCGATTGCGGACGTGCAGCTCTCTCTCGAGCCGTTCAGTTCCTTCGGCTACGTTCCCAGTCTTCGTGCCGATGGGCGGCGCGCCTTCTTCCAGACGTCTGAGCGCCTCGTCGTCAACGACACCGACGAGCGCCAAGACATATACGAGTGGGAGGCGGTCGGGGTCGGCAGTTGCGAAGAGGCCGGGGGATGCACCTACCTGATCTCCTCCGGCCGCAGCGCTAAAGACGACTACCTCTTCGCGGTCAGCGAGAGCGGTGACGACGTCTTCTTCCTCAGTGGCGATCTGTTGCTGCCGGCCGACGCCGAAGGCACCCTGTCCATCTATGACGCCCGGGTCGGCGGCGGGTTCCCGGAACCGGTGTTCCCGGACCCCTGTCAGGGCGAAAGCTGCCGCCCGCAGATGACGTTGCCCCCGCCGCCGCTTACGCCCGCCCCCCCGAGCGCGGGGGACGACAACGTGCCGAAGACCAAACGCGTCGTTTGCCCGAAGGGGAAGCGCAAGGTGAAGCGCCACGGCAAGGTCCGGTGCGTCAAGAAGCACCGAAAGAGCGCCTCGCGGAAAGGGGGCGGGAAATGAGCTGGCGGAGCAAGCGCTCAGCGGCGGCTTCCTTCGTGCTGGCGGCGATCGCGCTGTGCGTTCCTGCCTCTGCCGGTGCCGCTGAATTCGAGAAATACGCCGTCGAATCCGTCTCCGCCGCGCTTTCCACGACTCAAGCAGGTGCCCACGCCGACGTGACGATCAACTTCGAGCTCTCTCAGAAAGAAGGGGCGCCTTACGGGCTGACGAGGGACCTCGCCATCGACATCCCGCCGGGGGTTATCGGCAATCCGCAAGAGATCCCGCGCTGCAGCGTCTCGGAGCTCGGCAGCGAACCGAAAGAAAGCGAATGCCCGATCTCCTCCCAGGTGGGCGTCAGCGAACTCACCCTCGGAGGGGATATCTCCGGCACCTTCATCGAGCCCGTCTACAACATGGAGCCGCCCAAAGATTCAGACATCGTGGCTCGGCTCGGCATGTTAGCCGCGCTCTACCCGGTGTTGATCAACGTCCGCGTCGACCCCGTCGACTACGGACTTGTGGCGACGATGGAAGGTGCGCCGGCGGCCGCGGGCCTGGTCGCGGCGTCGACGACGCTCTGGGGTGTTCCCGCCGCCAAAAGCCACGATGCCTTGAGGCTGACGCCCGAGGAAGCCGTCAAAAACGAAATGCCCACTGGTGGGCGGTCCGCCGGGCTTCCCGAGGCGCCCTTCATGAGCAACCCGACCAGCTGCGGCACGCCGCGGCAGATCTCGGTCACGGCGACCAGCTACCAGCTACCCGACGCTCCCTCGACGAAATCCGCCCCCTTCCCGGCGATCACGGGTTGCGGCGCCCTGAACTTCGAACCTACGTTCACGGCCGTTCCGACCAACCCGGAAGCCGCCGCGCCGACGGGCCTTGACGCCGAGCTGACCATCCCGCAGGACGAGACTCCTCAGGGGTTGGCGACCTCTGCCCTGAAGAGCGCGGCGGTGACGTTGCCCGAGGGGATGACGATCAATCCCGCGGCAGCGGACGGGTTGGCCGCCTGCAGCTCTTTGCAGGTCGGTTTCGAAAACACGAGCCCGCCGCAATGCCCCGCCGCGGCGAAGATCGGCAGCGTCGAAATCGACGTTCCCGCTCTGGAGCGGGTCCTGCAGGGCGCCGTGTACCAGCGCACCCCGGAACCGGGCCACCTCTTCCGCTTCTGGCTGGTGACCGACGAACTGGGGGTCCGCCTGAAGCTGCCCGCCGAGATCGAGGCGAATCCGCTCACCGGTCAGCTGCGCACCGTCTTCAGCGGGATCCCGTCCTTGGGGGGGAACCCGCAGGTGCCGGTGGAAAGCCTGAAGTTCCACGTCTTCGGCGGCCCGCGAGCGCCGCTGGCGACTCCCGCCGCCTGCGGCACCTACCAGACCCGCTACGAGCTCGCCCCCTGGTCGGAAAGGCCCGCGACGGTGGGACAAACCCCGATGCAGATCGTGGGCGGTTGCGGCAAGGGCGGCTTCTCGCCCCGCCTCTCGGCGGGAATGCTCGGGCTCCGGGCAGGCAGCTTCTCGCCCTTCGTCATGACCCTTACGCGTCAGGACGGCGAAGCCAATCCGCAGTCCCTCTCGGTGACGTTGCCGCAGGGCCTGCTGGCGAAGTTGGGCGGCGTGCCGCTTTGCTCTGACCCGGACGCCGCCACCGGCATGTGCCCGACCTCGAGCCAGGTCGGCTCGATCGCCGCCGCCACGGGGGTTGGCGGGGCTCCCCTCTGGATCCCGCAGCCCGGCAAGGCGCCTACCGCCGTCTATCTGGCCGGTCCTTATAAGGGGGCGCCGTACTCGATCGTCGCCAAGGTTCCCGCCCAAGCTGGCCCCTTCGACCTCGGCACCGTCGTCAACCGCGCCGGCATCTACGTCGACCCGGAAACCGCGATCGCGACGATCAAAACCGACCCGCTGCCGCAGATCCTCGAGGGAGTGCCGGTCCTCTACCGATCAATCCAAGTCGCCGTGGATCGACCTAACTTCACTCTCAACCCGACCGACTGCAGCGCGAAGGAGGTCAAAGCCAGCGTCCTCGCTTCCAACGGCGCAACTGCCACTCCGACTGCGCCTTACAAGGCCACCAACTGCGCGAAACTCGCCTACTCCCCCAAGCTGAAGCTGCGCTTCAAGGGCTCGACCAAGCGCACCGGCAACCCCGCCGTCAAGGCCGTCCTCACCCAACCGGCGAACCAGGCCAACACCGCAGGCGCCACCGTGATCTTGCCCCCGAGCCAGTTCATCGACCAGGCCCACATCAACAACCCCTGCACGAGGGTCCAGTTCAACGCAGGCGCCTGCCCCAAGGGCTCGATCCTCGGCACCGCCGAAGCGATCACGCCTCTGCTCGACCAGCCCCTGAAGGGTCCCGTCTACTTCCGCTCGAACGGCGGCGAAAGGGAACTTCCCGACCTCGTCGCCGACCTCCACGGCCCGATCCACGTCACCCTGGTCGGCTGGGTCGACTCGGTGCAGAAGAAGGGGACCGAAATCTCCCGCGTCAGGACCCGCTTCGCGAACGTCCCCGACGCTCCCGTCACGAAGTTCACCATGAACCTCTTCGGCGGCAAACGGGGGCTGATCGAAAACTCCCGGCCCCTCTGCAAGGTGAAGCGGGTGGCTAAAGTCAGGTTTGCCGGGCAGAACGGTCGGCAAAAGAACCAGAACCTCGTCATTGCGACGGGTTGCAAGAAACACCGTTAACCACTAGAGGACCCTCTTCTCTTTCTACCGGGGACAGTCCCTGGCAGGCTTAAGCATCCAGCAGCCGGATTGGTACCCACCATTACTGGTTATTTAGCCAGTCATTCCTCGTACTTAAGTCAACTGGTTGGTCAGCCAGCTTTCTTTTGTAAAAGTCATTGACTAATACAAGTGCGTTTGTTATGAATATGACCCTGGGAATGCAACACAGGGGAAGGATGGATTTCTACAGGGGAATGAAGTGGTACTAACCCTTCAGGTTTTTAGCGCGGCACGCCCCCACCCCCGTTGAATTTCCCAACAAAAAGCGCCGAGGCCTCCGGCTAGGAATGGCCTCGACGCGAATAACCAAATCGGCGCACTTGCGCCGGACAGGAGATAATACTAATGAAGTACATCAAGATGATGGGCCTGCTGGCCGTAGCTGCAGCTGCCCTGATGGCGTTCGTCGGCACCGCTTCGGCGACCGTCCTCGAGAGCAGCGGTGGCAACCTGCCGTCGGGCACCAAAGTTGAATCGACAGGCACCAATGCTGTCCTCGAAGCGGGTTTCGCAACGATCGAATGCGCCCATTCCGAAGTCGACGGCAAAACCAGCAACGCTGGTGGCGCTTCTGAAACAGTCGAAGGCAGCATCACCACCCTGTCGTTCAAAGAATGCAATGCGACGGTGAAAGTCCTCAAAAACGGCAAACTCATCGTCCACCACAGCAGCGGCAGCAACGGTACCGTTACATCTGAAGGCGCCGAAGTGACAGTCGCCATCGGCTCGACCTCCTGCGTCTACGGCACCACCGCAGGCGCGACCAGCATCGGCACGCTCAGTGGCGGCTCCCCGGCCAAACTGAACGCGTCGGCCTCGCTGACCCGTATCTCCGGCGGCTTCCTCTGCGCCAACCCGGCCAAATGGACCGCTACTTACACGGTGACCACGCCGAACCCGCTGTACGTCACAGCGAGCTAAGCGGATCTCCGCGCAACACAGGTAGTAAAGAGGC
>JALZHV010000037.1 GCA_030860625.1 Actinomycetota bacterium | reverse complement strand
GGGCCGCCCGCTCCCACCCCGCCGCCTCGGCCAGCAGCAGTTCGGCGTCCAGCCGCGGGTCTTCGACCCCGGCCGCCGCGAGGGCGTCGACCGCGGAACCCAGCGCTTCGCGCGCGCTCGAGCCGACCATCGTCGCCACGGCGCTCAGGCGGCTGCCGAAGCCGCCGCCTCCAAGCGCTGGCGCTTCTCCTCGGCGGAGAGCGCGTCGGTGAACTCGCCGAGCTGGCCCGCCAGGACCCCGTCGAGGTTGTGGGAGGTCAGCTTGATCCGGTGGTCGGTGACCCGCCCCTGCGGGAAGTTGTAGGTGCGCACCTTCTCGGAGCGCTCGCCGGTGCCGACCTGGGCCTTGCGCTCGGAGGCGATCTTCGCCTGCTGCTCGGCCAGCTCGCGCTCGTACAGCCGCGCCCGCAGCACCCGCATCGCCCGCTCGCGGTTCTGCAGCTGGGACTTCTCGTCCTGCATCGAGACGACGATCCCGCTCGGTTTGTGGGTGATCCGCACCGCCGAGTCGGTCGTGTTGACCGACTGGCCGCCGGGGCCGGAGGAGCGGTAGACGTCGATCTGCAGGTCGTTCTGGTCGACCTCGACCTCGACCTCCTCGACCTCGGGCAGGACGGCGATCGTCGCGGTCGAGGTGTGGATCCGCCCCTGCGACTCGGTCTCCGGCACCCGCTGCACGCGGTGCGTGCCGCCCTCGAACTTGAAGATCGAGTAGGCCCCCTCGCCCCTGACCTCGAAGGTGACCTCCTTGAAGCCGCCCGAGTCCGAGGCCGACTGCGAGAGGACTTCGGTGGCGAAGCCGAGCTCGTCGGCGTAGCGGGTCAGCATCTTGAAGAGGTCGCCCGCGAACAGAGCGGCCTCGTCGCCGCCGGCCCCGCCGCGGATCTCGACGATCACGTTCTTGGCGTCGTTGGGGTCGCGCTCGACCATCGAGAGGCGGATCTCCTCTTCCAGCGCCTCGATCTGGGCCGGCGCCTCCTCGACCACCTGCCGCATTTCCTCGTCCTCGGCCTCGGCCAGCAGCTCCCGCGCCCCTTCGAGGTCGTCGCGGAGCGTGCGCCATCGCGCCGCCAGCTCGCTGGCCGGCTGCAGTTCGCGGTATTCGCGGCCCACCGCGGCATAGCGTTCGCGGTCGGAGATCACCATGGGGTCCGACATCTGCGCCTCGAGCTCCGCGAAGCGCGCCTCGATCTGCTCGACGAGCTGCTCGATCATCGATCGAAGACTAGAGCGGCTCTAGATCGCTCGCCTAAGCGACGATCTCGATGTGCGGCTTCTTCGCGGCGTCCTCGGGGCTCTCGCGGGCGAGGACGGCGTTGAGGGAGGCGATCGCCACCGCCAACTGCTCTTCGTCGGGTTCGCGCGTGGTCAGGTTCTGCAGCATCAGGCCCGGCCACATCACCGCTCGCACCCAGCGTTTGCGACGGTTCTTGCCCGCCCACTTGATCACCTCGTAGGAGAGGCCGGCGATCAGCGGGATGCCGAGGATGCGCGAGGCGAGCAGCCAGTACCACTCCGGCAGCCCGATCGGGGCGAAGACGAAGATCGCCAGCACCATCACGATCAGCAGGAAGCTGGTCCCGCAGCGCGGGTGCAGGCGCGAGTAGAGCTTGGCCCGCTGGGGCACCAGCTCGTCTTCGGCCTCGTAACAGGAGATCGTCTTGTGCTCGGCGCCGTGGTACTCGAAGACCCGCCGTAAGTCCGGCATTTTGCTGATCGCGAGGATGTAGCCGATGAAGATCGCGGTGCGGAGGATTCCCTCGACCAGCCAGAAGAGCAGCGCCGAGCCGAGCTCGTCCTTGATCAGGCTGGTGAGGCCGACCGGGATGACGAAGAAGAGCCCGACCGCCAGCAGCATCGAGAAGAGGATCGTGATCCCCCAGATCCAGCCGCCGATTTCCTCCTTGTTGCCCTCCTCGTCCTCCTCCATCTGATGGTTGGCGGAGATCGCCAGGGCTTTGAAGCCGATCTTCAGCGACTCGCCGAGGGCGACGACGCCGCGGATGACCGGCAGGCGCCAGATCCGGTGGCGCTGCGCCCAGGGGACGAGCGGGTGGGACTCGACCTCGATCTGGCCCTCGGGGGTGCGGACGGCGACGGCCCAGACCGAGATGCCGCGCATCATCACGCCCTCGAGCACCGCCTGGCCGCCGACCGGCGCGTCGCGCTTGGCGACGAGGGCGCCGTCGGGCATGCGCAGCGGGTCCCCTCCGTTGGTGCCGGAGGAGGAGCCGTTGGATGCCTGTGCCGAGCCCGCCGGCGGGCTCACGGGCTACTTCCCAGCCCTGTGCTTGGCAGCGCGGCGCTGGAAGCGCTCGACGCGGCCGCCGGTGTCGACTAGCTTCTGCTTGCCCGTGTAAAAGGGGTGGCACTCGGAGCAGAGCTCGACATGCAGGTCCTCTTTCGTGGACCGCGTGTAGAACTGGTTGCCGCACGAGCAGTGCACGTTGGCAAGCGTGTATTCGGGGTGGATTGCTGCCTTCATCTCGACCAAGTCTAGAGAACCGTGCAAGCCAAGCCGATGAAACCCTGTGCGTACCGGTAACCGCACATCCCCTTCTGGCCGAATTTCGGCTCTGCGAAAGGCGATCGGAGCGGTCCTCGTCGGCGGCACGACGGTTGCGATCCTCCACGACTGGGCGGGAATCGGCGGCTCCCGCGTCGCCTCCGCGGTCTACGTCGCGGTCCTCCTCTGCGCCGGGTGCGCCTGTCTGCTGCGGGCGCGGCTGAGCGAACGCGAGCGCGGCGCCTGGCTGATGCTCGCCCTCGCCGTCTTTGCCTGGGCCGCGGCCGAGCTCTACTGGGTCCTCTACGTCGAAGGCGAGGCCGGCGCGCCCTACCCCTCCCCGGCCGACGTCGGCTACCTCGCCTTCTATCCCCTGGCGGTGGCCGGGCTTTGGCTGCTCGTCCGCGCCCACGCCCACCGGCTCGACCACCGCCTCTGGATGGACGGGGCGATCGCGGCGCTCGGCACGGCGGCGCTGGGGGCGGCGCTGATCTTCGAGTTCGTCACCGACCGCGCCGAAGGCACGGCGCTCGAAGCGGCGACCACCCTCGCCTACCCGCTGGGGGACCTGGTCCTGTTCGCCCTCGCGGTGGGGATCGTCGCCCTCACCCGCTGGCGGCCCGGGCGCACCTGGCTGCTGCTGCTCGCCGGGCTGGCGACGATGGCGGCGGCCGACGTCGCCTTCACCCTGCACTCCTACGAGACCGCCCTCCCCGGCGGCGACTGGGTCGAACCGCTCTACCTGATCTCGGCGGCGCTGATCGGCGCCCAGGCCTGGCAGCCCGAAGCGGCGACGATCCGGCCCGAGGCCCGCTTCGACGGCCTGCGCGAAGTGATCGTCCCGGCGATCGTCGCGGTGGCGATGGTCGCCCTGGTCGGGATGCAGTACTTCGACCACGCCAGCACCCTGACCACGCTGCTCTGGTCGGCGGCGATGCTGGCGGTGATCGTCCGATTGGCGCTGAGCGTGCGGGCGAACAAGCGGCTGCTGGAGCAGGTGCGGACCGACCAGATGACCGGCCTCGGCAGCCAGGCGCGGCTGCAGATCGACCTCGAGGAGCGCTGCCGCTTCGCCGAGGAGCAGCCGCTGACCGTGATCCTGCTCGACCTCAACGGGTTCAAGGAGTACAACGACACCTTCGGCCACCCCGCCGGCGACGCGATGCTGGGACGGCTGGGGGCGCAGCTGCGGGACGCGGTGGGGCCGGACGCGGTCGGCTACCGGCTCGGCGGCGACGAGTTCGTCGTCCTCGCGGGAAGCGACGTGGCCGGCCGGGAGGCGATCGCGAAGCGGGCCGCCGAAGCCCTCACTGCCCGCGGCGACGGCTTCCATCTCTCCGCCGCTTGGGGAATGGCCACGGTCCCCGAGGAAGCCGGCTCCGCGGCGGCCGCGATGCAGCTGGCCGACGTGCGGATGTACGCCCAGAAGGAGTCCCGCCGCCTACAGGCGGTCGACCGCGAAGCTGTCGAGCAGCGTCACTAGGACCTGCGTCACCTCGGCCCGGGTCGCCGGCCGCTCGTCCCGCGCCAGCAGCATCGCCGCCTCGTCGAGCGCTCCCATCAGCAGGTGGGCGAGCGGCTTCACGGGCAGGTCTTTGATCTCCCCCGCCTCGATCGCCGCCGCGACGCTGGCTTCGATCAGGCCGAGGCCATTGGCGGCGCCGATCTCCCGCCACCGCTCCCAGCCAAGCACCGCAGGGGCGTCGTGGAGGGCGATCTGGCGTAGCTCCGGCTTCGCGCACTCGTCGAGGAAGGCCTCCACCCCCGCCTTCATCGCGTCCAGCGGGCTGTGCAGCTCGGAGCCGAGGACGATGCGGGCGACCCGCTCGGTCGATTCGGCCTCGATCCGCTCGTAGGTCGCCTCCAGCAGGCTCGCCTTGTCGCCGAAGTGGTGGTAGAGCGCGCCGCGGGTGACGCCGGCGGCGCGGACCACCTCTTCGGTGCCGACGTTCTCGTAGCCGCGCTCGGTGAACAGCTGCCGGGCGGCGGCGATCAGGGCCTCGCGGGTCGCTTCCGTGCGCTGCGCCTGCGTTCGCCGCTCCGCCGCGCCCCCCGGCTTCTGTGATCCTTCTCCTGGACTTACATTCATGCTGTATGTATCTTCGTGAAAAGCGTAACTCGACGTGGAGGCGAGCATGACGACCATCGCAGACCAGCGCAAAGAGATCCGGCTTCCGGCAGGGCCCATCCGTTACCGCGAGGCGGGTGAGGGTGAGCCGATCGTCTTCGTCCACGGCTACCTCGTCGACAGCCGGCTCTGGGGCGGCGTGGTCGACAGCCTCGCCGACCGCTTCCGCTGCCTCGCCCCCGACTGGCCCCTCGGCGCCCACAAGGCGGCGATGGACCCCGATGCCGACCTCACCCCCACGGGGCTGGCGAACCTGATCGCCGACTTCCTCGAGGAGCTCGACCTGGAGGACGTGACGATCGTCGGCAACGACTCCGGCGGCGCGATCTCCCAGATCCTGGCGACGACGCGGCCGGAGCGGATCGGCCGCCTCGTGCTGACCAACTGCGACACCCACGACAACTTCCCGCCGGGGATCTTCAAGGTGCTGCCGCCGCTGGCGAAGCTGCCGGGCGGGATCGTCGCCCTCTCGGCGCCGTTCCGGATCCCGCCGGTGGCGCGGATGGCCTTCGCGCCGTTCTCCCGCAGCGGGATCCCGAAGGAGTGGATCTCCGACTGGATCGGCGCCGCCACCGGCGACAAGGGCGTGCTGCGGGACCTGGGCAAGGTCACCGCCGGCCTCGAAAAGCGCTACACCGAAGAGGCCGCGGAGAAGCTGCGCGGCTCGCAGTTGCCGATCCGCCTGCTCTGGGCGCCCGGCGATCGCCTCTTCCCGATCTCCTACGCGGAACGGCTGGCGGGCGAAGCCGGCAACGCCGAGGTGGTGCGGATTCCGGACTCGAGCACGTTCGTCCCGCTCGACCAGCCGGGGCGGGTCGCCGAGGAGATCGCCGAGTTTGCGGGATCGCCTGTGGCGGCCTGAACGAACAGACGTTCCCGAACAATCGCAAAGTGCATATTTTTCGTCCGACGGGCGGGGGAATCTTCCTCAACCCCTACACGGAGGACGGGAGAGATGTCCAAGCAGATCTTCGACCAGGATCGACCGCGCAGCACGATGGCCCAGCGCCTCGACGAAGCCTTTGCCGGGTGCGATGAGTGGACGGTCGTGGCGGCGCCCCGCCGGCGCAACCTCGACTTCGCCCCCACCGCCTCGAGCGGCGCTCAGGTCTTCGACGGCGCGACCCTGCTCCAGCCCGAAGAAGCCGAAGCGCTGTAGGCGCAGCCGCCCTCCCGGGGCGACTGCGCCTTTACGCCTTGCGACCTAGTGCACGTAGAGCGTGCTCGGGGTCGTGACTTTGTAGCTGCCTGTCCAGGTGCCGGAGGAGCCGCAGAAGAAGCTGCCGCCGGTCCTGGGGATAGACGCCGCGTTGATGTCCAGTGTGGCGTTGCCGCCGGTGGCGTCGGTGTCTGTGAGGGTGCCGACATCGGTGCCGCTGGTCGTGAAGACGCAATCGCCCACCGAGGTCTGAATTGTGATTTCAGCGCCGCTCGATGTGACTGTGCCGCGGTTGGCGCCGCCGGCGTGGATCTCCAGCGAGCCCGGTTTCAGAACCGTCACCGGATAGTTGCATTCGCCGAAGCTGAGGCTGCTGACTTTGCCCCCGGCTTTGCTCGCGGTGAAGGTTTCCAGCGCGCCCTCGAGGGTCGAGCTTTCGCATTTGACCGTGATGAACGAGCCGTGCAGTTCCAGCGCGCCCTCGGATTCGGCTTTGATCGGGCCGGTGTAGCTGGCGCCTTTCGGCGATGTGACGGGAGAGTGGCCGACCACGAGCGTGCCCGGAGTCGTCACTTTGTAGGCCCCTGTCCAAGTGCCCGAGGAGCCGCAGAAGAAGCTGCCGCCGGTCCTGGGAATGGACGCCGCGTTGATGTCCAGTGTGGCGTTGCCGCCGGTGAGGTTGCTGCCTGTCAGCGTGCCGACGTCGGTGCCGTTGGTGGTGAAGACGCAGTCGCCGACCGAGGTCTGGATTGTGATTTCAGCCCCGCTCGATGTGACTGTGCCGCGGTTGGATTCCCCGCCGTGGATCTCCAGCGAGCCCGGTTTGAGGACCGTCACCGGGTAGTTGCATTCGCCGAAGCTGAGGCTGCTGACTTTGCCCCCGGCTTTGCTCGAGGTGAAGGTTTCGACGTTGCCTTCCAGGGTCGAGCTTTCGCATTTGACCGTGATGAACGAGCCGTGCAGTTCTAGCGCGCCCTCGGATTCCGCTTTGATCGGGCCGGTGTAGCTGGCGCCTTCCGATGTGAGGGGGTTGACCGGGTGGCCGATGTAGAGCGTGCTCGGCGTCGTCACTTTGTAGTTGCCTGTCCAGGTTGCCGAGGAGCTGCATGTGTAGCTGCCGCCGGTTCGTGGAATGGCCGCCGCGCCGATGTCCAGTGTCGCGTTGCCACCGGTGACGTTGCTGCCTGTCAGCGTGCCGATGTCGGTGGCGTTGGTGCTGTAGACGCATTCCCAGAACAGGAATTTGATCCTGATTTCCGCCCCGCTGGAGAACACTGTCCCGTGCCCTGCCGTGGTCGTTTTCACTTCCAGGAACCCGGGCCTCAGCACTTCGACGGGGTAGTTGCAGCCGCCGAAGGTGAGGCTGCTGACTTTGCCGCTCGCGGTGGTGGAGCCGTGGGATTCGACTTTGCCTTCGAGGTTCGATTCTTCGCAGACGACGGTGCCGCGTTCGTCGTGGAGCGTGGTCGCCCCCTCCGATTCGGCTTTGATCGTGCTTGTGTAGCCGGTGCCGATGGGCGATGTGAGCGGGTTCGCCCCGGCCATCCCCGGCAAGGCAAGGGCCGCCACGGCAACCGCCGCCAGCCCGAGCATCTTCAGGTATTTCATTTCTCTCCCTTTGCTGCGCTGTAGAAGCGCGTTCGAGTTCCGCTCCGCTATCCGGAGCAGAAAGAAGAGTAATCAAGAAATACTGAGCTAGCCATAAATACGACTTAAGCCGTTCCCCGCTAGGTTTGAAGCATCGAAACTCAACCGATCAGTCGAACCCCTGCCAAACGCCTTGCTGTCGGGATCTTCATCCTTGCCTTTGCCCTGCTCTTGGGGAGCGGCCTGGGTCTTGCCTCAGAAGCCGAAGCCAAGCGGGCCGGCGGGCAGTTCTTCGTTCCCACCGGAAAGAGGACGGGCTTCGGCCCCTTCCGGGATGGACAACGCAACGATGCCGCGGCCTTGCGCCGAGCGTTCGGCCCTCCGGCGAGCGAGCGGTTGATCGAAGATGGCTTCGTCTGTGTCTTCGGCTGGCCTTCGATCGGGGTGACCGCGCGACTGGTCGCCTTCGGGTCGGCCGAATACCCCTGCGGCAGCGAAGGGACCTTCGTTGAGGCCAGGCTTACCGACTCGCGCTGGCACACCGCCTCCGGCGTCCACCCCGGAGGACCGAAACGGGCCGCCCGCAAGGCGGCCTTGCGCCGGTGCATCCAACGCACCTGCGGCATCTATGGCTACGCCCTCGAGCTCCATCGCACCGTCTGCGCGTCCACCCTCTCAGCGGGAGTGATCGCCCACGTGCGCGGCCATCGAGTCGCCTCCTTGATCGTCCGCTGGCGAAGCTGCGAGTGAGCTACCAGCGGTAGCGGGTGAAGATCCCGCCGACGCCGAGGCCCGCCCCGGAGAGCAGCAGCGCGTATGCGAACGCGATGGCTTCGGAGCTCGCTCCGAGGAGCCTGAGAGCGCTTATACCGACGATCTCTACCGTCAAAACCACGATGGTGAATGCGATCAGCGCTTGTTTTCTGTTCATCTCGCCTCCGTAGACAAAACATTACCAAGTCAGGTCGGCGCCGATGATCGCCATCGCAATGGCAAACCCAACCAAGCCTCCGATCCCGGTCGCCGCCCGCACTTCCTGATCCCCCTGCCGCGTCAATGCGGGCCATGCCTGACCAAGAAATCCGCAGACGGCTATCGAGGCCGCCATCAAGGCGATGACATTGGTGGCGTCAACTACGGTGAAACCGACGGGAAGCACCCGCCGAGCCTAGGCGGCCGATCCGCGCGTGTGGTGCGCGGATCGTGCCGTTAGGTGAACGTCTTGCTCAGGTCTCTTGGTACAGCGGGCCGTCGCCGCCCTCGGGGAGGGTGAGGCGGCCGCCCTTGGCGGTGATCGCACCGCACTGGACGCAGTTGGAGGCGGTGATGTGGACGTCGACCTCGGTGGCGCCGTTTTCCAGCTGCTCCTCGGGGATCTCGTAGACCTGGGCCGGGCACATCGAGACCCAGGTCTGGGCGACCTCGCGGGGGACTTTGGTCTGGACGCGGACGTGGTTGGGGGCGTCGTCGCGGGTGGCGTTGCCGGAGAGGAAGACGGACGACAGCTTGTCGAAGGTGAGCTTTCCGTCCGGCTTGGGGTAGTCACGGTCCCCGCCGATGAACACGTCCACGGTCGCGTCGTCGTGCGTGGCCCAGCGGCCTCCTGG
>JALZHV010000036.1 GCA_030860625.1 Actinomycetota bacterium | reverse complement strand
GCCCGTGCAGGTCCGCCTCGTGGACCTCGAAGGCTGGGGAGGCATCCATGGGAAGACCCTAACGGGGCGGCGGATGCTCTCTTCGGAGGAAATCCGGGTAATGGGCGCTCGATGCCCGAGAAGACGATCAGCCACCGCGCCGAGCGCTCCCGCTACGAGTTGCGCCTGGACGACGAGGTGGTCGGGGTGGCCGACTACATGCGGGAGGGCGACCGGCTCTCCTTCACCCACACCGGCGTCGACCCGCACCTGCGCGGGCAGGGGCTGGCGGGGGAGCTGATCGAGTTCGCGCTGCGCGACGCGCGCGAGTCAGAGCTCGAGGTGCTGCCGTACTGCTCCTACGTCAGCCACTACATCGCCGAGCATCCCGAGTACCGGGAGCTGGTCCCGGCCGAGCAGCGGCGCGGCTTCGGGCTCGATTAGTCACTCCGGTCACTCAGGGGCCTAAAGCCGGGCCGCGGCAGTACCGATGGCAACGGCATGGTCCTCTCGCGTCTTCGCCTGCTGCCCGTCGTGCTGCTCGCGGCGGTTCTGCTGCTGAGCCTCGGCGCGCCCGCCGCCGAAGCCGCCGTTCCCGGCAAGCCCCGGGTCGACTTCGCCGAGCGGGCGCTCGGCAAGGGCAAGAAGGGCAAGTGCAGGAAGGCCCGCCGCTGCAAGCGCAGGCAGTCGGCCGGCGCGCGGCAGATCTACTGGGGCGCGCTGATCCACGAGCAGCTCAACGGCGAGCAGGTGCCCTGGGACATGGGCGGCGCCCGCCAGCTAGAAGCGATGCTCGGCAAGAAGATGTCGCTGATCCACTTCATGGCGCCGTTTGCGCAGTGCGGCTCCTCGGGCTGCTCCTACTACGACTTCCCCGACGAGGAGATGCAGACGATCCGCAACCACGGCGCGATCCCGTTCTTCAGCTGGAGCTCGCAGGCGATCCCCTCTCAGGAGGTGCAGCCGGACTTCGAACTCTCCGACGTGATCTCCGGTCGCTACGACGGCTTCATCCGCGACTGGGCGCGGGACGCGCGCGACTGGGGCCACCCGTTCTTCCTCCGCTTCAACTGGGAGATGAACGGCGACTGGTTCTCCTGGTCGGAGGGCGTCAACGGCAACCAGCGCGGCGAGTTCGTCACCGCCTGGCGCCACGTCCACGACATCGTCAGCGGCGTCGGCGCGACCAACGCGACCTGGGTCTGGTGCCCCAACGTCGACTTCGAAGACAAGTTCCAGGATCTGGCCTCGCTCTACCCCGGCGACTCCTACGTCGACTGGACCTGCCTCGACGGCTACAACTCCGGCACCAACCCGGCGAAAAAGGACCGCTGGCGGACCTTCGACCAGCTCTACGAACGGACCTACCGGGAGATCGTCCAGGAGATCGCGCCGTCGAAGCCGATGGTGATCGGCGAGATCGCCTCGACCGAGCAGGGCGGCTCGAAGGCGCAGTGGATCGGCGAAATGCTGAACGCGCTGCCGGCCCGCTACCCGAAGATCCGCGGCCTCGTCTGGTTCGACAAGTTCGAAAACGGGATGGACTGGCCGATCGAGACCTCCGCCAGCGCGATCGACGCCTTCGCGCAGGGGGTTCGGGGCCGCGCCTTCCGCGGCGGCGCCGTCAGCTTCGGTGGCTGAACAGCTCTAGGACCCGGTCGCCATCGCGCAGCTCGCCGGCGCGAGGGTCGCCGAAGCGGATCACCTCGCCGTCGCGGACGATCGCGACCATGATCGACTGGTTGGGGCCGGCCGGGGCGGGGCCCGCTTCCTCGGGGCCGATCTTCCGTTCGGCGATGTCGAGGCCCTCGCCGACCGTCATCAGGTCCTCCATCACCTCCGTGATCTGCGGCGTTCGGGTCGAGAGCCCGAGCAGGCGGCCGGCCGCTCCGGAGGAGGTGATCACCGAGTTGGCGCCGCTCTGGTGGAGGAGGTGGACGTTCTCCTCCTCGCGGACGGCGGCGACGATGCAGGCCTTGGGGTTGAGCTCGCGGGCGGTGAGGGTGATGAGGACGGCGGTGTCGTCGCGCTCGGGGGCGACGATCAGCGCCGAGGCGTCGCGGATCCCCGCCTCGAGCAGCACCTCCTGCCGGGCGGCGTTGCCGTCCACCGCCGCCAGTCCGTCCGCGGTCGCCCGCGTCCTCGCCTCCTCGACGGGCTCGATGACGACGATTTCGTCGGGGTTCGTGCCCTTGTCCATCAGGGTCTGCGCGGCCGTCCGGCCCTTGACCCCGTAACCGCAGATGATCGTGTGGTTTTTCAAGTGTCTCCTCCAGCGCCCGATCCGGTAGGCGGTCCGGGTCCGCTCCGCAAGTATCTCCAAGGTGGTGCCGACCAGCAGGATCAGGAAGAGGATGCGGGCCGGCGTGACCAGGATCGTGGTCAGCAGCCGCGCCTCATCCGAAGCCGGCCGCACGTCCCCGTAGCCCGTCGTCGTGATCGAGACCGTCGAGTAGTAGAAGGCGTCGAGCAGGCTGATCGTTTCGTCCTCCGGATCGACGTAGCCCTCCCGCCCGAGATAGGTGACCATCGCGACCAGCGTGATCAGCGCCAGCGCGATCGCGACCCGGAACCCGATCTTGCCGAGCGGCCCCGATTCCCCGCCCGGCAGATCGACGGGCAGGTGAGGGCGCGGACGGTCTTCCTCTTTCGGCACGTGCTCAGGATAAGGAGGCGTGCAGAGGCGCCGCTAGCATCGTGCCCATGGAGAAGGGCAACGCAGCCCCGCCGTCAGCCGCCGCAAAAGCCGAGGCCGTGCGCGTGCAGCGCCTCCGCGAAGACGCCCAGCGCCCGATCAGCGTGAACCTGGCCGAAGGCATCGCGCTCAGCCACAAGCTGATGCGGTTTGCAGGAGCCGCGCGAAAGAGTTGAGCGAGCCGGCCTTCGACGAGCTGCTGCAGCGCCTCGCGACGGCGGGCGCCGAGTTCGTGGTGGTGGGCGGCCTAGCCGTTAACGCCTGGGGTGTAGTGCGGGGTACCAAGGACGTCGACATCGTGGTCGCGCCCGACCCGGAGAACCTGCGCCGGGTCGCCGAGGTCGCCGTCGCCGCAGGTGGCCATGTCCAGCAAGGCGAAGCCCTACTTGGAACCCCAATCTCAATCGCCGCCGCAATGGCCAGCGGCGAACAGGTCCCGATAGAAACTGACCTCGGCCGCCTCGACATCGTCCAAGGTCTCGATGGCGTACCCAGCTACGACGAGCTGCAACAGCGAGCAACCCAGGCAGAAGTCCTTGGGGTCACCGTCGCCGTTTGCTCGATTGAAGACTTGAAGGCGATGAAGCGAGCTGCGGCCCGCACGCGCGATCTCGCCGATCTCGAGGATCTCGAAGCTGCGACTGATTGAGGTCGCAGATTGCGACCTCAAAACATCCGCCTCCTTTGAGGTCACAAATTGTGACCTCAAGTTCCCGATGCTCATCGGGGCGCCCGGATTTGAACCGGGGACCTCACCGACCCGAACGGTGCGCGCTACCAGGCTGCGCCACGCCCCGAGAGGGTTGATTATCTCAGAGGGGGGAAGGGGGCGCGGATAGGCAGGCGCGGCCGCTACTTTGGCCGGGGAGGCGGTTCCAACATTGACGATGGCGCGCAGGGTGATCTCGATACTGGCTTTCTTGCTGCTGGCGGTGGCGCCGGCGGGGGCTCGGGCGGATTTGCCGCCGGGCTACGTCGGGGTGTCGCCGCAGAACTTCGGCACCGAGAGGGACTACCGGCTGATGCGGGAAGCGGGCGTCTACAGCGTCCGGCTGCCGCTCAACTGGGCCGGGATCGAGCAGGAGAACCCGGCCTTCGCGGAGCGGCGCTGGGAGGGCTTCGACCACGAAGTGCGGCTGGCGGCGCGAGAGGGGATCGAGATCTTCCCCTTCATCGGCACCTCGCCGGAGTGGGTGACCACGGCGGGGATCGACCTGCCGGTCGCCAATGCCTGGCAGCGGCGGGCCTGGGCCTCGTTTGTGCGGTCGGCGGTGCGCCGCTACGGGGTCAGGGGCTCCTTCTGGCGCGAAGAAGAGGACCTGCCCTACCTGCCGATGCGGCGCTGGGAGATCTGGAACGAGGAGAACATCGTCAGCTTCGCCAGCGAGCCCGAACCGAAGCGCTTCGCGGTGCTGATCCGGATCGCCGGCCGCGTCATCCACCGCGAGAACCCCGGCTCGAAGGCGATCGTCGGCGGCCTCTTCGGCCGGCCGCTGCAGATCCCGCCCAACATCGCCTCCGGTGACTTCCTCAGCCGCCTCTACCGGGCGGGCCGCGTGAAGCAGTACTTCGACGGCGTCGGCCTGCACCCCTACGTCGCTGACGCCAAGGCGATGGCGGGGCAACTGCGCAACCTGCGGCGGATCATGCGCAAGCACGGCGACGGCCACACGCCGCTCTACGTGACCGAGCTCGGCTGGGGCTCCGACGGCGGCCCGACCCGCTGGCAGCGCGGCTGGTGGGGGCAGGCGGACCAGCTCGACAAGGCCCTCTCGATCCTCTCGGCCAACCGCCGGCGCTGGGACGTGCGCGGCGTCTGGTGGTTCACCTGGACCGACGAGGGCGGCAGCTGCCTCTTCTGCGGCTCCGCCGGCCTGCTGACCAAAGACCACGAGGCGAAGCCGGCCTGGTACCGGTTCAACGAATGGACCGGCGGCGACCCGGGCACGGTGCCCCGGGCGCGCGACGAGAATGGCTAGGCTCCGACTCGGGACTTCAAACCGAAAAAGGAGCAACTGCGAATGGCTTTTTCCGTACCTGACCTGCCGTACCCCTACGACGCGCTAGAGCCGCACATCGACGAGGCGACGATGCGGGTCCACCACGACAAACACCACCAGGCCTACGTCGACAAAGCCAACGCCGCCCTCGAGGGCACCGAGTGGGCCGACCGCGACGTCGAGGACGTCCTCCGCAACCTCTCGGCGCTGCCGGGCGACAAGCAGGGCCCGGTCCGCAACAACGCCGGCGGCCACTACAACCACACGCTCTTCTGGCAGATGCTGAGCCCCGACGGCGGCGGCGAGCCGAGCGGCGAGCTGGCCTCCGCAATCAACGAGAAGTTCGGCTCCTTCGACGCCTTCAAAGAGGAGTTCAAAAACGCCGGCATCGCCCGCTTCGGCTCCGGCTGGGCCTGGCTGGTCAAGGACTCCGACGGCCTTGCCGTGGTCTCGACCCCGAACCAGGACGCGCCGATCTCCGACGGCCAGACCCCGCTGCTCGGCTGCGACGTCTGGGAGCACGCCTACTACCTGAAGTACCAGAACAAGCGCCCGGAATACATCGACGCCTTCTGGAACGTCGTCAACTGGGACTACGTCGCGGAGAGGTTCGCCTCGTAGTCCTGCTGCTCTGAGGCCGCGGGGACCGCGGCCATCGCGTGCTCGGCGAGTGCGGTGATCGTCAGGCTGGGGTTGACGCCGACGTTCGCCGGCACCGCCGAGCCGTCGCAGACCAGCAGGTTCTCGTAGCCGAAGACCCGCTGGTTGCTGTCGACCACCCCGTCCTCGGGGTCGTGGCCGATCACCGCGCCGCCGAGGATGTGGGCGGTCGTCGGCACGTTGAACAGGGCCTCGGTGACCGAGCTCTGGGCGACTCCGCCGGTCCGCTCGGCCAGCCATTCGGCCGCTTCGTTGGCGATCGGGATGAAGGTCGGGTTCGGTTTCTCCGGGTCCTGCTCGGTCTGCAGGATCACGTTCCCTGAGGGCAGGCGTTTCGGCCGCAGCGCGATCGCGTTGTCGAGCGTCTGCATCACCAGGAGGATGATCGTCCGCCGCGACCAGCCCTTCGGCCACAGCATCTTCGCGAAGCGGAGCGGGTGGCGGAGGATCTGGCCGAGCAGCTTCAGCGGCCGGGTGACGCGGGTGCCGTCGCCGACCAGCAGCGTGTAGAGCATTCCCATCGAGTCGCCCGCCTTGCCGTAGCTGACGGTCTCGATGTGGGTGTCGGGATCGGGATAGATGCTGCCGCTGATCGCGACCCGCTTGGTCAGGTCTTCGGGGTAGTCCTCGGGGACGGTGACGGCGAGGATCATCTCGCTGTTGGTGCGGACCAGCTCGCCGAGGCGGGAGGAGATCTTCGGCAGGGTGCCGTTGAGGCGGCAGCGCTGCAGCAGCTTGTTGGTGCCGAGCGCCCCGGCGGCGACGACGACGCCGCGGGCGGTGATCGTGCGCTTGCCGCGGCCGGGGATCATCCCTGAGCGCTCGCTGACGATCGCGTAGCCGTCGCTGCCGTCGGCGGCGCCGAGCGGGCGGATCTCGGTGACCATCCGGTCGGGGATGACCTCGGCGCCGCGCTGCTCGGCCAGCCAGAGGTAGTTCTTGACGAGGGTGTTCTTGGCGCCGACGGGGCAGCCGACCATGCAGCGGGCGCAGAGGGTGCAGCCGGTGCGGTCCGGGCCTTCGCCGCCGAAGAAGGGGTCGGGGACGGTTTTGCCGGCCTCGCCGAAGAAGATCCCGACCGGGGTCTTCGTGTAGGTGTCGCCGACGCCGAGGTGTTCGCCGTACTCGCGCAGGAGGTCGTCGGAGGCGTCGTCGCCTTCGACGTTGACGACGCCGAGCATCCGCTTCGCCTCGTCATAGTGCGGTTTCAGCTCGCGCTCCCAGTCGGCGAGGTCGGCCCACTGCGGGTCCTCGAAGAACTTTGAAGGCGGGACGTAGAGCGTGTTGGCGTAGCCGAGGCTGCCGCCGCCGACGCCCGAGCCGCTGAGGATCGCCACGTCCTTCATCGGGGAGAGGCGGAAGATCCCGCGCAGCCCCAGCCGCGGCGCCCAGAAGTAGCGGCGCAGGTCCCAGGTCGACTTCGGGAAGTCCTTGTCCTCGAAGCGCTTGCCGCACTCGATGACGGCGACCTTGTAGCCCTTTTCGGAGAGGCGCAGGGCGGAGACGGACCCGCCGAAGCCGGATCCGATCACCACCCAGTCGTAGTCGTACTGGCTCATCGGCCAGTCAAGCCTACTCCGCGGTGCCTACGCCTCGCCCGGCTCGAGCGGGCGGAAGTCCGTCGTGCGGGCGCCGCAGACGGGGCAGAACCAGTCTTTGGGGATGTCCTCGAAGGCGGTTCCCGGGGGGATGCCGCCGTCGGGGTCGCCGACCGCGGGGTCGTAGATGAACCCGCAGCTGTCGCAGATCCAGAGGGTGGCGTCTTGGGTCTCAGTAGTCATGGACAGATCTTAGAAGCGCCTCTATTTCCCGAAGCTGACCTGGGGCGTGGCGCGATCGGCTTCGGCAATCTCGAAGAACTCGCGCGGGGTGAAGCCGCCCTGGTTGGCGATGATCGAGCCCGGGAACTGCTGGATGTCGGTGTTGTAGGACTGGACGTTGGAGTTGTAGATCCGGCGCGCGGCCTGGATTTCGTCCTCGAGCTCGGAGAGGTTGCGGCTCAGCTGCTGGAAGTTCTCAGTCGCCCGCAGGGTCGGATAGTTCTCGGCGACGGCGCGCAGTTCGGTCAGGGCGCCGGAGAGTTTCGACTCGGCCTGGGCGGTGTCGCCGACGCTGGTCGCCTGCATCGCTTCGGCGCGCGCTTTGGTCGCTTTCTCGAAGGTCTCGCTCTCGTGCGTGGCATAGCCTTTGACCGTCTCGACGAGGTTGGGGACGAGGTCGTGGCGCCGTTTGAGCTGGACGTCGATGCCGCTCCAGGCCTCGTCGACCCGGTTACGCGAGGCGATGATCGAGTTGCGCTTCGCGATGTAGTAGATGACCGCGAGGACGAGAATCGCGATGACGACGACGATGATGACGGTGGTCATGGAAGCTCCTGTTGTGGGACCGGGTCTGCGGGCATCCTAACGTCGCGAGAGGGCTGATCCGTAGGATCGCCGCGTGGGCGCCAAGCAGGAAGCGCAGGAATGGACGGAGATCGTGCGCCGCTACGGCGAGCGCAACGGGCTCACCTACGAGCCGGTCGGCGGGCTCAACCCGAAAGATGGGCCGGTCGCGCTCTGCGTCGGCGGCTCCAACCGCCTGACGGGGCAGCTCAGCGAGGGCTTCTGGGGCGCCTCCTGCGACGCCGACGAAGAGGAGGTCGGCGGTTTCTTCAACAAGGCCCTGCTGCCGACCGCGATCCTCGCCAAGGCCCACATGCCGGACCTGGCGCGGGTGGTGCCGGCCTTCAACGTCGAGTCGATCGAGGGGCACGAGCACGTCACCCAGCGCTTCCAGCGCAAAGTCGAGTTCGAGTCGATCGACTTCAACCGGCGCTTCCTGGCGACGGTGCCGAAGGAGCACGACCCGGTGCAGCTGCGCCAGCTCTTCAGCCCCGGCTTCCTCAGCTGGACGACGACGATCACCGGCGAGATCGACTTCGGCGTCAACGACCGCCAGCTCTGGTTCCTCTGGCGGATGCGCGAGCGCAGCGAGGCGGAGCTGAAAGCGGCGCTGGAGAACGCCGGGCGGTTGTTCGGGCGGCTGCAGGCGGAGATGGACGAGAGCGGCATCCACACCTACCCGCCCGGCCCCTGGCACGCGGGGCTGGAGCCGTTCCCGCAGGCCTAGGCCTCGGGGTAGTCCGGCTCGCCGGGGAGGACGACGCGCGGTTCCTCGCCGTCCTCGACGACCTTGGGGAGGATCGGCTCGAGGGTGCGCTGGCGGTAGGCGGCCAGCGCCTCTTCGGAGGTGCGGAACTCGGCTAGCCAGCGGAGCTGGGTGCGGGTGGGGAAGGAGAGGACGATCTCACCGGCCTCCTGCGCCTCAAGCGCGGCGGCGGGCTCGAACCAGCGGGCCTCGGTGGTCTCGACGCCGTCGGGTTGCGGCGGCGTGTGTGCGGGGGCCAGCGCGAGGAAGAACCAGGCGTCGAAGCGGGTGGCGATCACCTCCGGGGTGATCCAGCGGGTGAAGGGGACGAGCTCCTCGCCCGCCGGCAGCTCGATCCCCGCCTCCTCGGCGAGCTCGCGCAGCGCGCAGGCGCGCAGGCCCGCTTCGTCGCTGCCGTCGGCCTCGTCTAGCGAGCCGCCGGGGAAGACCCAGACGCCGGGCATGAACTTCGCCTCCTCGCTGCGCTTCAGCAGCAGCACCTCGAGCGCCCGCTGCGAGTGCTTGCCGCCGCGGCGCAGCAGCACGATCGAGGCTGCCGGGCGGGGCGTCGAGGGGGTCCCGAAGTTGGGCCGCTCCGCCGGTCCCCGCCGTCGCTCCTCCATTGCGCCAGCCTAACGGCGGAGGGGGCGTGGTTGAGCTTTGGCGCGGTATGCGCC
>JALZHV010000326.1 GCA_030860625.1 Actinomycetota bacterium | reverse complement strand
GGTGAAGACCGACGCCGAGTACTCGCGCACGCCTTTGCGTTCCTTCGCCGCGAAGCTGATCGGGCTGCGCTCCATCGCCGGCCAGGCGGTGACGAAGCCGTCGGCGAAGTAGATCGGGAACTGGGCGATCCGGGTCGCCACCTGGAAGAGGCCGACGCTGGCAGGAGTTGCCAGTAATCCCAGCAGGAGGATGCTGACGTTGGTCTGGATCGCGACGGCGAAGATCAGCGGCACCCAGGCGCGGCCGGCCCGCCAGATCACGCCGACGTCCTCGCGCCGGAACCCGAAGCGGAACGAACGGCGGGAGACGAAGTAGGCGACGGCGGTCGCCAGCAGCGTCGCCACCGCGGTCGCCGCGAGGATGCCGTCGATCCCGAGCCCCGCGACCAGCGCCGCGATGCTGCCGGCGACGACGAGGCCGGGCCGGATCCACTGCAGCCACGCCCAGCGCACCGCCATCCGCTCCATCCGCGGCACCTGGTGCATCATCCGCCAGAGCCCGCCGGCCCAGGCCGAGGCCGCCATCAGCAGGACCGAGATCCACCAATCGCCGCCGAAGGCGAGGTGCGCGACCACGACCCCGATCGCCCCGACCGCCACGCACAGCGCCGTGCTGGTCGCCGCCACGATCAGCAGCCCCGACCCCAGCAGTCGCTTCTGCTCGTCGCTGCGCGCCGCGACGTCGGCGAACTCGACCTCCTCGGCGGTCATGTCAAGGCCGTCGGCGCCACCGCCGTCGTCCCCGTCGTCGGAGATCCCGTAGACGGCGATCATCGTCCCCTGCACGAAGCCGACCCCGCAGAACATCGTCACCACCGAGGCGACCGCGAAGAGGATCGCCAGCTGCCCGAACTCGGTCGGGTCGAGGAAGCGGGTGGTGACGGCGACGCTGAGGACGCCGAACGGCACCACCGAGACCAGCCCGAGGGCGAAGATCGCGCCGGTCCGGGTCATCGTCTGCCCGTAGAGGGTCATCGCCCGGCCCCTGTCGTCCGCCACCGCTCGCCCCTCCGCCTCGGCCATCGGAGCAGGATAGATTCCGCTCCCGTGGCAGAAGCGCTCCCGCCTCTCCCAGGCTTCCTCATCATCGGCGCCCAGAAGGGGGCGACCCGCTGGCTCCGGCTCAACCTCGGCCGCCACCCGGAGGTCTACACCCCCGACGAGGAGCTCTCGTTCTTCAACACCAAGGAGTACGAGCGGGGGCTCGACCACTACCGCGCCCGCTTCAGCGGCTGGAGCGGCGAGCGCGTCGTCGGCGAGGCGACCCCCGGCTACATGATCTGGCGCCACGAGCCCGCGCAGGTGGCCGAGCGGATCGACCGCGACCTGCCCGGCGTGCGCCTCTTCGCGATCCTCCGCGACCCGGTCGACCGCCTCTACTCGGCCTTCATCCACCACGTCCGGCGCGGCCGCATCGACCCGAATGAGGACCTCGTCGAGCTGGTCCGGCGCACCCCGCCGGCGGAGGAACAGCGGCAGCTGGTCGCCGGCGGCTGGTACGCGCGCAGCCTCGCCCCCTACATGGACCGCTTCGGCGACCGGCTCCAGGTCTTCCTCAACGAGGACGCCCGCTCCGACCCCGCCGGCGTCTACGCGAGCGCCCTGCGCGCGATCGGCGTCGATGACTCCTTCGCCCCCGCCGAGCTGGAGGAGGTCGTTTTCAGCCGCAGCCTGCCGAAGGGCAGCCGCTACTGGCAGGAGGGCAAGGGACGGCGGCCGCTGACCGCGGAGGAGAAGGCGGCGCTGTACGAGTTCTTCGCCGAGGACGTCGAACGGCTCGAAGAGATGCTGGGGCGTGACCTCTCCGCCTGGAGGCACGCGTGATCGCCGAGGCCCTCGCCGGCTGGTCGTTCCGGCTGCTCGGCCCCGACGCCCGGCCCGGCCCCGACGGTTACTTCCACGTCCGCCGCCCCGACGGCTCGGTGGCGACGCTGATCCAGACCGCCACCTGCCAGATCGAGTCGGCGGTCGTCGACTTCGGCGTCGACGATGCCCGCCTGCGCGAGGCCCTCAACCCGCTGCTGCCGATCAAACGGATGTCGCGGCTGGCCAACGCGGCGGTGCTGAACACCGCGGTCCGGAGGATGGACCCCGCCCGCGCCTTCGTCAACGTCGGGGTCTGGAACGGGTTCACCTTCCTCGCCGCGATGGCCGGCAACGACGAGCGGGCCTGCCTCGGCGTCGACAACTTCTCCGAGTTCGGCGGGCCCAAGGACCAGTTCCTCGAGCGCTTCGTCGCCCGCCGCACCCCCAGCCACCGCTTCTTCGACCAGGACTACGTCGACTTCTTCGCCGCCGGCCTCGACCGCCCGCTCGGCGTCTACCTCTACGACGGCGAGCACAGCTACGAGAACCAGTACCGCGGCCTGATGATCGCCGACCCCTTCTACGCCGACGACGCGATCGTGCTCGTCGACGACACCAACCTCGACCGCGCCCGCGAGGCGACGCTGCAGTTCACCCGCGACAGCCGCCTCGAGTGGGAGGTCGTGTTCGACCGCCGCACCGCCGCCGGCCGCCACCCGACGCTCTGGAACGGGCTGATGATCCTGCAGGCGGGAGGCGGGGCCGGCAGGGTCGAGTGGCCGCTGCGCGACTCGATCGAGGACAGCCTCGCGCCGGCGGGGGAGGAGGGCGCGGAGGGGGTCAGCGTCCTCGCCCTCGGCGACGAAGACCTCTCGGCGCTCGAGGCCGAGGGCCACGAAGTCGTCCGGGTCGGAGGGAGGG
>JALZHV010000035.1:1742-9176 GCA_030860625.1 Actinomycetota bacterium | reverse complement strand
GTACTTGGCGGCGGCGAGGCCGCAGAGGGTGACGAGGCGGGCCGGGCCGACGGGGACGCCGAGGGCGGCGCCGGGGAAGCGCATTCGCAGGTTGGAGCCGCCGACGCGCATGTCGCAGCCGATCGCGATCTCGGCGCCGCCGCCGACGACGTCGCCGTGGCAGGCGGCGACGGTCGGCTTCGGGAAGCCGACGACGCAGTCGTAGAGGTCGGCGAAGAGCTGCATGCGGCGGACCTTGCCCTCGGCGTCGAGCTGCTCGCGGACGTCGGCGCCGGCGGAGAGCCCGAGGTGGTCGGAGGAGCTGAAGACCAGCACCCGCACCGCCTCGTCGTCGCGGGCGAGGGCGAGGTGGCCGAGCAGCTCCTCGAGCATCTGGGTGTTGATCGCGTTGCGCTGCCTGGGCCGGTTCAGGCGGAGCAGCGCGATGCCGCGCTCGTCGACGGAGTAGTCGGTAACCGGGGCCTCGGGGGTGGTGCCGTTGTCTGCGCTCATGCTTCGGAAGCTATCCGTTCGACGAGCCGCTCGGCCTCGTCGGCGGCGTCGCCGACCAGCGCCTCGACCTCGGCCTTCGGCTCGCTGAAGCGGCCGAGCACGTAGGCGGCGACGATCTCGGGATCGGTCGAGTCCGGGCGTCCCACCCCGACCCGCACGCGCCAGAACTCGGCGTCGCCGAACCCGCGTTTGAGGCTCTTGAGGCCGTTGTGGCCGGCGAGGCCGCCGCCGAGCCGGACCTTGATCTCCCCGAACGGCAGGTCGATCTCGTCGTGGACGACGACGACGCGGTCGAGCGGCGCCTTCAGCGACCCGCGCGCCGGCCCGGCCGAATCGCCGGCGGCATTCATGTAGGTGAGCGGCTGCAGCAGCGCCACCCGCGGCCCGCCGGGGCGGGTCCGCCCTTCGGCGATCAGGCCGTTGAACTTCTGCCGCGGCTTCGGCAGCTCCCAGCGCCGGGCCAGCTCGCTCGCGACGGCAAAGCCGACGTTGTGGCGGGTGCTCTCGTACTCGCGCCCGGGGTTGCCGAGGCCGACGATGAGGATGCGGTCGCCCTGCTCGCCGCGCTCGCGGCGGCCGAACAGCGACAGGAGCTACTCGCCCTCGGAGTCGCCCGAGTCGCCGCCCTCGGCGTCGCCGCCCTCGCCCTCGCCGACCAGTTCGGTCTCCTCCTCGACCTCCGGCGCGGCGGCTTCGACGCGCGGCGGCGAGACGGTGACGATCGTGATCTCCTCGGGGTCCTCGGCGAGGAAGGTCACGCCCTCGGGAGCAGTGACGGCGGCAAGGGTAAGCGTGTCGTTGATCTCCAGGGCGGAGGCGTCGACGCAGATGTTGTCCGGGATGTCGGTCGGCAGCGCTTCGACGGTGACCTCGCGGGTGACGTGCTCGAGCACGCCGCCGCCCTTGACGCCGGGCGCGTCGTCGGCGCCTTCGAGCTCGATCGCGACCTCGGCCTGGATCGCCTCTTTGAGGTTGACCTGCATCAGGTCGAGGTGCTGGAAGCTGCCGCGCACCGGGTGGTGCTGCGCGTCTTTGATCACGACCGGGACGGCTTTGCTGCCCTCGACTTCGAGATCGAAGAGCGCGGCGCCCTCGTTGACGATGCCGCGGATGTCGCGTTCGCTGACCTGGAAGGGCTGCGCCTCCGAGCCGCCCGAGTAGACGACGCCCGGAACGATGCCCTCGCGGCGCATGCGGCGCGAGGAGCGCGAGCCGAAGTCGGTGCGCGGAGCGGCTTTGAGGGTGGAGCGTTTGCTGGCCATCGGACGGGAGAGGATAGAGAAACCGCCGGGAAGGGGCGCCTGTGACACCCTTGCCGTGGTGTCCGACGACTCGAAGATCCCCAAGGGACGAATCCGCCGCTCGGCCAAGCTGGGCTCGATCGTCGCCGGCCAGAGCGCCCGCTACGCGGGAACCAAAGCCGCCAACGTCGGCCGCTCCGAGGAGGAGAGCAAAGATCAGCTCGCCCAGCGCCACCTGGAGACGGCGATGAAGATGGTCGGCGCGCTCGGGCAGATGAAGGGCGCGGCGATGAAGCTCGGCCAGTTCGCCTCCTTCATCGACACCGAGTTCATCCCCGAGGAGTACCGCGAGATCTACCAGGAACAGCTGGCGAAACTGCGCACCGACGCGCCGGCGATGCCGTGGGAGAAAGTCGTCGCGGTGCTGGAAGAGGAGTACGACGGCGAACCGCTGTCGGAGCTCTTCGCCGAGTTCGAGGAGGAGGCGTTCGCCGCCGCCTCGATCGGCCAGGTCCACCGCGCCGAGCTGCTCGACGGCCGCCAGGTGGCGGTGAAGATCCAGTACCCCGGGATCGCCGAGGCGCTCGACGCCGACCTGCGCAACGCCGGCACGATCGTCCGCCTTGCCCGCGCCCTCGCCCCCGGCCTCGACGCCAAGGCGATCGCCGAGGAGCTGCGCGAGCGGGTGATGGAGGAGCTCGACTACGAGTACGAGGCGCAGAACCAGCGCTCGTTCGCCCGCGCCTACCGCGGCCACCCGTTCATCTACGTGCCGGAAGTGGTGACGCGGCTCTCGCGGCGACGCGTCCTCGTCACCGAGCTGGTCACGGGGATGGGCTTCGAGGAGATCAAAGAGCTCTCGCACGAGGAGCGCAGCCGCTTCGGCGAGATCGTCTTCCGCGGCAGCTTCGGCTCGATCTACCACCTGCAGCACTTCAACGCCGACCCCCACCCGGGCAACTACATCCTCATGGAGGACGACCGGGTCGCCTTCCTCGACTTCGGGATGACGAAGAAGATCGACCGCGAGCAGATCCTGCTCGAGCAGCGCGCCTTCGACGCCGCCTCGCGCAACGACCCGGAGGCCTACCGCCAGGCCCTGCACGACCTCGGCTTCGTCAAGAAGCCCTCGAAGCTCGACGCCGAGCGGCTGCTGGACCACATGCGCGTGGTCGGCGGCTGGTTCGTGACCGAGGACCGGGAGCTGGAGATCACGCCCAAACGGGTGATGAAGATCATCGAGTCGACCAACGACCCGCGCTCGGAGTACTACGACGTGATGCGGCGCGCCTCGCTGCCCGCCGACGAGCTGATGGGGCGGCGGATGGAAATCGGCGTCGTCGCCGTGCTCGGGCAGCTGCGGGCGAAGCGCAACTGGCACCGGATCGCCCGCGAGTGGGTCTACGCCGACCCGCCCGCGACCGAGCTCGGCGAGCTCGAGTGGGAGTACTTCGAGGAGCGCGGGGTCAAGCGCACGCCCGGTTTGGCCGAAACCTTCTAGGTCCCGGAACGAAGGAGGAGCGATGCGCAGGATCAAGCGCGGTTGGGGTTTGACGAAGAAGAGCTGGGCGCTGTTGAGAGAGCACCCCTCGCTGATCCGCTTCCCCCTCTACGGCGCGGTGGCGACGACCCTGCTGGCGATCGTCTTCCTCGGGCCGGGGCTCTACCTCCTCGACGAGGACCAGCTGGCGGGGGCGATCCCGCTGATCGCGCTCGGCGTCTACGTCCTCAGCGTCGTCGGCTTCTACTTCAGCGTCGGGCTCGCCGCCTGCGCCGACAAGATCTTCCGCGGCGAGCAGGCGACCGTCTCCGACGGGCTCGCCGTCTCCCGCAGCCGGCTCGCGCAGATCAGCGGCTGGGCCGCGATCTCGACCGCGATCAGCCTGGTCATGGGCGTGCTGGAAAACCAGGGCGGGGCGCTCGGCGACGTCGCCGCCCGCTTGGTCGGGATGGCCTGGTCGCTCGTCACCTTCCTCGCCGTGCCGATCATCGCGATCGAGGGCACCGGCCCGGTCGAGACGATCAAGCGCTCGGCCTCGATGTTCCGCGAGCGCTGGGGCCAGCAGATCACCGGAAACATCGCGATCGGCGGCGCCGTCTTCCTGCTCGGCGTCCTCCCCGCCGCGGCCCTGATCGGCGGCGGCGTCCTCCTCTGGTCCTCCGCTTCCTTCCTCGGCGCCCTGCTGGTTGTCGTCGGCGTCCTCGTGCTGGCGATCGCGCTGCTCGTCCAGCGCGCCCTCAGCGGCATCTTCGGCGTCGCCCTCTACCGCTACGCCCTCGACGGCGAGACCGTCGGCGGCTTCACCACCGAAGAGCTGGAGTCGGCGGTGAAGGTGAAGGGCCGCCGCTGGGGCAAGTCGACCCCACCCGGGGCGACGCCGGGGACGGTCTAGAGCCGCTGGAACAGGCGCGGGTCGTTCGAGCAGATCCCGTCGACGCCCATCGCGGCGAGTTTCTGCATCCGCGGCAGGTCGTCGACCGTCCAGGCGATCAGCTCGACCTTGGCCAGCTTGCAGATCCGCGCCAGGCGCGGGGTGATCAGCGGGTGGTAGACCCACATCGCCTCGACGCCGAACTGCGGCAGTTTCTGCGCCGCCAGGCCCGGCAGGCGGTGGCGCATCGCCACCAGCGCCGCCATGATCGGACCCTTCGCCCAGCGCTTCGAGTTCCAGTCCTTGGTGACTTTGGGATAGGTCCAGCCGCGCCGCAGCGCCGGTTGCAGCTCGAGGATCCGGCCCAGCGTGTACAGCTCCATCGTCGAGATCATCGCCCGCTCGATCAGGCCCCGCTCCTGCAGCGCCTCGACGACCTCTTCCTCGCGGCCGGGCAGCTTGATGTCGAGGTCGATCTCGACCCGGTCGAGCGGCGGCTCCAAGAAAGCGTCGAGCGCCTCGGTCAGCAGCAGCGGCGTCCGCCGCTCCGCGTCCCCCCAGTCGTGGGCGACTACCAGCGGGTGGCGCTGCTCCAGCGGCAGGTGCGCGTCCGGCAGCCAGAGCACGTCGAACTCGATCATGTCCACCCCGGCCTCGACCGCCGCCCGGAAGCTCTCGATCGTGTTCCCGGGGGCGATCAGGTCGGCCCCCTTGTGGCCGACCAGGCGCAGCTTGCGCTCGGCGCTCAACAGAACGCTCCGCTGTCGGCGACGAGGATGAACCAGCCCACCATCACGCAGAGAAAGGCCGCGCCGAAGAGATAGATCGGCAGGAGGATCCCGACGGCTTTGACGCCTTTGCCGGTCACGGCGGCTGCGGCGAGCGCCGGCAGGGTGAAGACCGTCAGGAGGAAGAAGCCGAGGAGGAGAAAGCCCCATCCCTGATCAAGGACGCCGACTGCCGCGGCGACGAGGATCCCGGCGAAGATCCACCCGTCCCGCCGCTTGCTGAACTCACGATGCCGCGCCATCGTCGCCAACCGGAACAAGCCGAAACCGGCGATGACGGCGGCTGCGGCGGCGGCGATGACAAATCCGACGATCCCCCCGCTGCCCGCGTCTTTTCCGCATCCCGAAGACGAGAAACTGAGAGTGGCGAAGACGAGCACGACCACGAAAAGGAGTGGCGCCACGATCCATGGCGCCAGATGATCGGACGGCTCTTCGGGCATCCGCGGGGGGCGAAGCTCAGAACAGCTGGTTCTCGCCGGCGAAGATCTCGGAGACCGAGCCGTCGGTGAAGATGCTGCGGATCGAGTCGGCGAAGATGCCGGCGGTGGAGAGCACGGTGATGTTGTCCGGCGCGCCGGGGCGCAGCGGCAGGGTGTCGGTGACGACGATCCGCTCGATCCCGGAGTTTTCGAGCCGCTCGAAGGCGGGGCCGGAGAAGACGCCGTGGGTGGCGCAGGCGATCACCCGGGCGGCGCCCTCGTCGAGCACGGTCTGAGCGGCGGCGCAGAGGGTTCCGGCGGTGTCGATCATGTCGTCGACGAGGACCGCGGTCTTGCCCTTGACGTCGCCGACCACGTAGCCGATCTCGGCGACCTGCTGGGCGGGGCGCTCCTTCTCCATGACGGCCCAGTGGGTGCCGACGCGGCGGGCGAAGTTGCGGGCCGTCTTCACGCGGCCGGCGTCCGGGGAGACGATCACCAGCTCGTCTTTCAGTTCCTGATCGATGAACCACTGGGTCAGCATCGGCATCGCGGTCATGTGGTCGACCGGGACGTGGAAGAAGCCCTGAACCTGGCCGGCGTGGAGGTCCATGGTGAGGACACGGTCGACGCCGACGCCCTCGAGGCACTTGGCGACGATGCGGGCGGAGATCGGCTCGCGCGGGGCGGACTTCTTGTCCTGGCGGGCGTAGCCGTACCAGGGGAGGACGGCGATGATCCGGTGCGCGGAGGCGCCCTGGGCGGCGTCGATCATCGTCAAGAGCTCCATCAGCGCGTCGTTGGGGGTCATCCCCTCCTGCTCGTGGGCGCAGGTCGACTGGACGAGGAAGACGTCGGCGCCGCGGATCGACTCGCCGTAGCGGCAGTAGACCTCGCCGTTGGCGAAGGTCTTCAGGGTCACCTCGCCGACGTCGACGCCGAGCTTGCGGGCGACTTTGGCGGCCAGGTCCATCGAACAACGGCCGCCGAAGACCATCATCCGTTTCGTGTAGTCGTGGTCGATGGCGGTGCCCACCTGGGTGCGCTCCTCGATCATGCTCACGGGGTTTCGTCCTCTCGCATTTGGGCCGCCTTGCGAGCGGCGTATCCGTCGATGTTCCTTTGCGCGTTCTCGCTGACGGCCAATGCCCCCTCGGGCACGTCCTCTTTGATCACTGCGCCTGCGCCAGTGTAGGCGGAGTCGCCGACTTCTACTGGTGCGATCAGCATCGTGTCAACGCCCGTGCGCACGTCGCGGCCGATCACGGTCCGGTTCTTGCGGAATCCGTCGTAGTTGGCGGTGATCGTGCCGGCGCCGAGGTTGGCGCCGGGGCCTACGTCGGCGTCGCCCACGTAGGAGAGGTGCGGGACCTTGGCCCCCTCGCCGACCTGCGAGTTCTTGATCTCGACGAAGGTGCCGGCCTTGGCCGAGTCCTCCAGCACCGCCCCGGGGCGCAGGTAGGCGAAGGGGCCGACCGAGCAGCCGGCGCGAACGTCGCACTCGACCAGGTAGGAGTGGAGGACCTGGGAGCCGGCGCCGACGCTGCTGTCGATCAGGGTGCTGAGCGGGCCGACGACGGCGTTCGCGGCGATCGTCGTCTCGCCGCGCAGGGTGGTGCCGGGCTCGATCCTCGCGTCGGCGGCGATCTCGACCCCGGCGTCGATCCAGGTCGAGGCGGGGTCGACGATCGTGACGCCGGCCAGCATGTGGGCCGCGAGCAGGCGGCGGCGCGCCTCGACCTCGACCGCGGCGAGATCGACCCGGTTGTTGACCCCCATCGTCACGGCGAAGTCGTCGGCGAGGTGAGCGGCGACGGTGTGTCCGGCCTCGCGCAGGGCCGGGAAGACGTCGGGCAGGTAGTACTCGCCCTGGGCATTGTCGTTGGAGAGCCCCTGCAGCGCGGCAGCGAGCGGGGCGGCGTCGAGGACGTAGGTGCCGGCGTTGATCTCGCGGATCGCCAGCTGCGCGGGATCGGCGTCGCCGGCCGCTTTGGCCTCGACCACCCGCTCGACCGCGCCGGAGGCGTCACGGACGACGCGCCCGTAGGAGCCGGGCTCGTCGAGCTCGATCGTCAGCATCGTCGCCGCCGCCCCGGAGCTCTCGTGGGTCTGAAGCAGA
>JALZHV010000035.1:0-1732 GCA_030860625.1 Actinomycetota bacterium | reverse complement strand
ACGGCACGTCGCCGGAAAGCACGAGCACGGTCTCGCTCTCCTCGATCAACGGCAGCGCCGCCCGGATCGCACCCCCGGTTCCATCTGACTGCGGCTGCTCGACCGTCTCCACGCCCTGTGGCAATCCGGCGGAGAGGTCGCGCCCGGGCGACACAATCGCGGCGACCCGTCCCGCGCCAGCCTCGCGCGCAGCCAGAATCGGCCAGGCCACCATCGGCCGCCCGCAAACGGGGTGGAGCATCTTCGGCGTGGAGGAACGCATCCGCGTCCCCTCCCCCGCCGCCATGACGAGGACTAAGGGCGAACTCACTGCCGGAATCGTATTGGCGGAGGAAGGAGCCATGCGCTCCTCCCCGCCTCAGGCCTTGCGAGTCAGGTCTTTGCCTACCAGGGCCACAGAAGTCAGGGTCCAGCCGGCGAAGATGAGATCGATGCCGACGAGGAGGCCGATCGCCCAGTCGGCGGAGTCGGGAAGGTCGGCGAGGATGAGGATGCCGATCAGCAGGCCGGTGACGCCGCTGAAGCCGAGCAGGCCGGCGTTGGGTTGGCCGCGGTTGACGAAGGCTGCCGTGGTCCGGGTCAGGCCCATGAAGAGGAAGTAGATCCCCAGCATCAGGGTCAGCGTCAGGGTGCCGTGGCGCGGTTCGACGATCAGCCAGAGGCCGACCAACACGGTCAGCAGCGCCCATGCCAGCCGCAGCGCCACGGTCCCCACCGAGTGCGCCGAGAACGCCGCCGCGATCAGCACTCCGCCGACGATCAGCAGGACCCAGCCGATGAAGATCGCCGTCCCGACCGAAGCGACCGCGGGAACCAGAATCGCCACGCAGCCGATGAAGATCGCCAGCACGCCAACCAGCATCAACGCCCGCCAGCTCTTCCTCAACCCCTCCCGCACCTCCGGATCGAGCGACGCCCCTCCGATATCCATGCGGAAGAACCTAAGCCCCTAAGCGGACGCTCCAACGAACCTGCGATTTTGCCCCCTATAGGTGCTCAATTGCAGGTTCAGATTTCCTGCGCAACCGGCAGCTGGGGAGCCCGGGCTTGAACCGGGGATGCGGCATCCAAAGTGCCGAGTGTTGCCAGCTACACCACTCCCCAAAGGGATACACAGTTTAAAGCGCCAGCCCTACTCCTCACCGCCGCGCGGGACCTTGCCGCCTTTGGCGCCGGGCTCCATTGCCGGGCCGCGGGGGGAGGCGATGCCGAGGACGCGCATCGCCTTCAGGCCGAGGCCGAGCTTCTCGCGGCCTTCGGTGGCGGAGACGTCGTGGCCGCAGAGCTCGCGGACGCGCTCGAGGCGGTAGCGGATCGTGTGGCGGTGGGTGAAGAGCTGTTTGGCGGTGGCGGCGACGTTGCCGTCGTTGTCGAGGTAGGCCTCGACGGTGGCGACCAAGTCCGTCTCGTACTGCTCGTCGTAGGCGACCAGCGGCTCGATCGTCTCCGCGTAGAAGCGCTTCAGCTCGCCCGGATCCTCGCTCATCGCCGGCAGCAGCAGCCGGTAGGCGCCGGTGTCCTCGAAGGCGAGCAGCGGCCGTCCCTCGGCCTCGCCGACGTTGACCGCCAGCTGCGCCTCGTTGCCCGCCCGGTAGAGGTCGACGGGATCGGCGCAGCGGCGGCTGCGGCCGGTCGTCAGGTGGAAGCCGCCGAGGCCATCCTCGAGCTCGCGCGCCAGCCCGGCGGCGGCGCGGGCCAGCCGCTCGTCGTCCTCGGCCGGGACGATCGCGGC
>JALZHV010000325.1 GCA_030860625.1 Actinomycetota bacterium | reverse complement strand
TTGCGGGCGAGCAGCCGCGGCAGCATCGCCACCGTGCGCAGCTTCGTGCGGGTGCGGTAGATGCGCGCGCCGGAGGCTTCGAGGCGGGCGAGCTGAGCGCGGACATGGGCGTCGACCGGCTGGTCGACGAGCGCGAGCGCGGTCTCGAGCCCGTGTTCGCGGGCATACAGCGCGGTGGCGAGACCCCAGTTCGTGCCGAGCCCGCCGAAGGTAAGGATCGAGCGGCGGCCGCGGCGCTTGGCGTTGGGGATCAGCCACTCGAGCTTGCGCACCTTGTTGCCGCCCCAGCCGCCGGAGCCGAAGGCGCCGTCTTCCTTGACCCAGATCCCGAGACCGGCGAGCTCACGGACCGGCGTCGGGCGCTCGGACAGCGTCAGGTGCGGGAGCGTCTCGGCCAGGGCCGGGAAGCGCTCATGCAGACGGGGGATCACGGTCGCGCGCCTAGGTCCACCCCACCCGCCGCGGCGCTTTGCGCGCCAGCAGCTTGACGAGGAGGAGGCCGAAGACGAAGCCGCCGACGTGGGCCATGTAGGCGACGCTGTCGCCGGCGACGTCGGGGGCGGTGACCTGGCCGAGCGCGGGCAGGAACTGGAGCACGAACCAGATGCCGAGCAGGAGGGCGGCCGGGATCTGGACCACGGTGATGATGAAGACGATGAAGATCAGCGTGTGGACGCGGGCGCGGGGGTGGAGCAGCGCGTAGGCGCCGAGCACGGCGGCGACGGCGCCGCTGGCGCCGATCGTCGGCACCGTCGAGGAGGGGTCGATCGCGGACTGCGCGTAGACCGCCGCCGCTCCGCCCGCGAGGTAGAAGAGGAGGAACTTCACCCGCCCCATCGCGTCCTCGACGTTGTTGCCGAAGACCCAGAGGAAGAGCATGTTGAAGATGATGTGCAGGAAGCCGCCGTGCATGAACATCGAGGTGAGGATGGTCAGGTACCAGGCGGGCGCGTCGAGTGGTTCGGGCGCCGGGATCGTCGCCCGGTTCGCGCGGTGGAGCGCCACCGCCTCGTCGTAGCCCTCGGTGCCGCGGCAGACGACGGCCGCTTCGGCGACGGTCGGCGAGACCTCCGCCGCCCCGAGCTCGCACTCGGCGCCGGGGTTGAGCAGGCGGTAGGGGATCGCCCCGTACTCGATCGTGTGCTCGGTTCGTTCGCTGACCGTCGGATAGCTAGCCGAGCCGGGCTCGCTGTCGGAGAAGCTGAGCTGCCAGATGAAGACGGCGACGCAGGCGAGGATCAGCGCCACCGTGACGACCGGGAAGCGCTCGGTCGGGATGTTGTCCTTGAGCGGGATCACCTGGCCGGAGCACTACCCGGCCGGCGCGGTTTCAGCCTCCGCGCAGCTCGTCGAGCGAGCCGACCTCGAGGTCGAATCGCTCGTCCGCCGACCGTCGCCGCCGGTACGGGGAGACGGTGACGCGGTGGGTCTCGCCGCAGACGCAGGGGACTTCGATCGGGCTGGTGTCGGCGGCGGGGTCGGTGTCGACCTTGAGCCGGCGAAGCTGCCCGGTCGGCTTGCAGCCGAAGGAGATCACCCAGCCGTAGTCGGGCCGCTCCTCGCGTTTTCCCCGCCGGGGCGCCGGCATCTACCCGCGCTCCCCCGTGTTCAGCGCCACGGCCTCGCGGATCAGCGCCTTCAGCGCCTCCCCGTCGATCTCCTCGCCCTCGTGGAAGTCGATCGCCCGCCGGACCTTGCCCTCGAGGCTGGAGTTGAACAGGCCCGCCGGATCCTCCAGCGAGGCGCCCTTGAGGAAGGTCAGCTTCACCACCTTCTTGTACGTCTCGCCGGTGCAGATCATCCCGTCGTGCGACCAGACCGGGATCCCTTTGTACTTCCACTCCTCGACGACGTCGGGGTCGGCCTCCTTGATCAGGCTCCGGACCCGAGCGAGCGTCTCGCCCCGCCAGTCGCCCAGCTCCGCGATCCGGGCGTCGATCAGCTGAGCGGGAGTGTCTCCTGCTTTTCCGGTCATCGGCACATTCTTCTTCATTTCGCCCGGCGCCTATGGTTCGGGCCGTGGCCAAGGTCTCCGTCCCCCTCTCGATCCTCGACCTCGCCGCGGTGGGGCGGGAAGAGACGATCGCCGAGAGCTTCGCGGGGAGCGTCGAGCTGGCGCGGGCGGCGGAGCGCGGCGGCTACAAGCGCGTCTGGTACGCCGAGCACCACAACATCTCCTCGATCGCCTCCTCGGCGACGGCGGTGCTGATCGCCCATATCGCCGCCCACACCGAGACGATCCGGCTCGGCGCCGGCGGAGTGATGCTGCCGAACCACTCGCCGCTGGTGATCGCCGAGCAGTTCGGGACCCTGGAGACGCTGCACCCCGGGCGGATCGACCTCGGCCTCGGCCGCGCCCCCGGCACCGACCAGCGGACGTGGATGGCGCTGCGGCGCGACCCGCGCGCGAGCGACCGCTTCCCGCAGGACGTCGTCGAGCTGCAGAGGTTCCTCGGCGACGAGAGCCCGCTCCCGGGCGTGCGGGCGATCCCCGGCCGCGGCACCAACGTGCCGCTCTACATCCTCGGCTCCTCCCTCTTCGGCGCCGAACTGGCGGCCCAGCTCGGCCTCCCCTACGGCTTCGCCTCCCACTTCGCGCCGCGCTTCCTGCACGAGGCGATCGCCCTCTACCGCGAGCGGTTCGAACCCTCCCAGCAGCTGCGCGAGCCCTACGTGATCGCCGGCGTCGGCGTCATCGCCGCCGAGACCGCCGACAGCGCCGCCGCGCAGCTGGAGGC
>JALZHV010000324.1 GCA_030860625.1 Actinomycetota bacterium | reverse complement strand
GGCCGAAGGGCCTACTGCAGGCCGATCACTTTGAGCCGGCGCATCAGGCAGGTGCCGGCGAACCGCCGGGTTTCCTCCAGCGAGTAGCCGAACAGCTCGAAGTCATCGCCGGCATCCTCGGCCCAGGGCGGCTGCAGCACGCCGTCGGCAACCGGCAGCGCTTCCTGCAGCGTCCGCTGGATCGCCTGCTTGTAGCGCTCGTCCTCGCGCGCCTTCTCGCGCAGGAAGACCGAGCCGAAGGCGACGTGGCGGTGCTCGTCGCGGGCGACGTTGCCGAACCCCTCGACGAAGGCCGGCAGCGTTCCTTCGCGTTCGTTGAAGTCCATCAGGAAGTGCTGCCCGGTCAGGGCCAGCGTCCCCTCGATCACCATGTGGTAGAGCGTCACCGCCTCGACCAGCGCCTCGGCGTCCTCGGGTTCGGCCGAGAGCCGGTCGGTGCGCGCCTTCAGCATCTCGTCGAAGAGGCGGCCGAAGTTGTCGTTGAGGTGCGCGGAGGTCTCCTCGAGCATCTCGCCCAGGCCGTCTGCCTCGAGCACCCCGACCTCGCGGTAGAAGCGCTCGAAGAAGCGGACGTGCCGGGCCTCGTCGGCGATCTGCGTGCAGAGGAAGATCCGCTGGTCCTCGGTCGGCGCCGCCCGCATGATCGGCCCCAGCTCCTCGGCCACCTTCTGCTCGCCGATGAAGAACGAGGAGAGCCCGTACATGCGCTGGAACCGCTCCTCGGGGCTGATCCGCTCGTGCCAGTCCTCGCGGTCGCGGCTGAAGTCGAGCTCCTGGGTCTGCCACTGCTGCCGCTCCCAGAGGTCGTAGAGCTCCGCGTAGCTGAGCAGCTTGACGTCGCCGGTCCGGTCCGCCGCCTCGTTCAGCCCCGGATCCGCGGTCTCCTGGAAGTCAGCCCGATCGGTCCTCAGCTCCATGCGCCGAGCCTACCACCGGACTGGCTGCCCAGCCAGTTTTGCGAATTCAGCGCTCGCTGAAAAAGGGTCCCCATAGGGGCTCGAATTCAGCGAGCGCTGAGTTGGGCGCAGTTCAGACGCTGTGGGTCTGGCCCGGCTCGAGGACCACGACCTGGGTCGAGGTCTGCGCCTCGACGTCGGACTTGAAGGCCTCGGCGTCGGTCTGGATCGGCGGGAAGGTGTTGAAGTGCATCGGGATCGCCGTCTTGGCGCCGACGAACTCGCAGGCGACGACGGCGTCGTGGCGGTCCATCGTGTAGTGGCCGCCGATCGGGACGCAGAAGACGTCGATGTCGCTGCGGCGGGCGATCAGCTGCATGTCGCTGAACAGGCAGGTGTCGCCGGCGTGGTAGACGGTCGTCTCGCCGATCTTGATCACCAGCCCCGCCGCGGTGCCGAGGACGACCCCGTGCTCGGCGCTGAAGGGGGCCTCTTCGGAGCCGGGCAGGGTGCTGGTGTGCCAGGCGGGGACGAGGCTGACGTAGCCCCAGTCGAACTCGACGGTGCCGCCGAGGTTGGGGTCGCTGATCTTCTCGACGCCGTTCGCTTTCAGCCATTCGGCCATCTCGACGATGCCGACGCAGTGGGCGCCGGTGCGCTTGGCGACCGGCAGGAGGTCGGCCATGTGGTCGGCGTGGCCGTGGGAGATCGCGATGTGGGTCGGCTCGACTTCCTCGGCCGTGTGCACCGCGTCGGGGTTGTTCGGCTTCAGGAACGGGTCGACGAGGACGGTGACGTCCCCCTCGCTCAGCTCGAAGCAGGAATGCCCGTGAAACTTGATCTCCATTACTAGCTCTCTCCTCCCGGTTTGCTGCTGGTCTCGTCCAACTCTTCTTTCAGTGCCCAGCCGACGGCGACCCCAACCATCATCCCCATCCTCGCCTCCTCGGCGAGCAGGGCGCGGACGGCGGCGATCCGCTCGTCGGAGTCGGGGAGCGTCGCCGCCTTCAGCGTCTCGTTTTCGTGCGGCTCGCCGAACCAGCCGCCCTCGGCGAGCGCCGCCGCCAGGACCTTCTGCAGCTGCGGCGCGGCGCGGGCGACGACCCGCTCGGCCGCGGAGAAACGCTCCGGGTCGAGCAGCCGCTCGATCGCGGCCTCGAGCTCCCTCTCGTCAGGCACAGAGGCAGCCTAGCCCTAAAGCTCCCTGACCGCCGCCGCTACTCGGAGCGACGGAAGGCGGTGGCGCCCATCCCGGCGAGCGCCCCCACCGCGCCGCCGGCGATCCCGGCGAAGAAGTCGGCGTCCAGGGTGAACAGCGGCAGCACGATCAGGACGACGGCGGCGACCGCTACCCCGATCACGTCGTAGTCCTCGTGGACGGCGCCGCGGGACTCGGCGCGGCGGATCACGAACCAGGCGGCGACGGCGCCGAGGGCCATCCCGTTGCCGCCGGCGATCACCGCTCCGTCCTGGGCGTTCGCAACGGCCCCGCCCGCGAGCGCGCCCAGTGCCCCGCAGGCGAGCAGCAGGACCGCCGTCGCCGGCGTCCCCAGCCGCCGCTCGATCCCGGTCCCGAAGATCGCCAGGGCGAGGGCGACGACGAACAGCTAGCCGACGTCGACGTAGGCGAAGGGGGCGGTGAGGTAGCGCCACCACTCCTCCGCGCCGGGGACGATCAGGCCGCCGTAGGCGTCGATCTCGGCCCCGGCCGCCTTCTGGACCAGCAGCAGGACGGCGGAGGCGAGGATCACGCCGATCGTCGCGTAGGGGCGGTCGGCGGAGACCGCGAAGCTCGGCCGGCCCGGGCGGGGGACGCGCCGGCGGCGCTGGCGCGGGGCCTGGGC
>JALZHV010000323.1 GCA_030860625.1 Actinomycetota bacterium | reverse complement strand
GCTCTCGGTCGCGAACGGGTAGAGGAGAACCAGTGCTCCTCTACGCCCACGTCGGCCACCAGCTCATCTGGCTCCTCTACGCGGTCCCGATCCTGATCGTCGCCGCCGCGATCGTCCGCAGCATGATCGCCCAGCGCCGGGCGGAGCGGGAACCTGGGGAGAGGTAGCTGGAAGTACCTATTGCATAGAGTCATTGATCGCTATGCGCGATCTATTCCCAGGCTGGGTTCCTCCGGACGAGAAGACCCTTGGTCAATATTGGAACGAAGCTACCTTCGCTGTTGACACCAGCGTCCTTCTTGATCTGTACCGGTTCTCCGAGGAGACGCGTAAGGGACTTTTGAAGGCCCTTAGATCTTTCGAGGAGCGGCTATGGATTCCACATCAAGTCGCTCTTGAGTTTCACCGAAATCGGTTCGGTGTCCTGCTCGATCAGCGTGAGGCTGAGGGGAAGCTGCTCCAAGAATTAGATGAGATTCAAGCTGAACTAGATAAGCAACTTTCGCAGCGACTCAGAGGGGCAGGTAGAAGGGATTTAGCTCCCCTCCGAGAGGCGATTGAAAGTGCATTCGATGAATTGCGTTTAAAGCTCCAAGAGGCCGAGAAGGAACACACCAAGGGTCTAGGAGAGTCAATGCAGGAAGACCCGATCTATGACGAAGTGGTGACTCTCTGCGAGGGCCGGGTCGGCAAAGCTTTTGACGAGGAGTCTCATGCAGAAGTTATCGCCGACGCAAAAGACCGCTTCAAGGATGAAGTTCCGCCCGGTTACCTTGATGCGGAGAAGGATGAGGCACATCGCTATGGCGACGTCATTTTGTGGCATCAACTTTGCAAGAAGGCGAGCGAGACTAAACGCCCTGTTGTCCTAGTCGCCGATGACCAAAAGACTGATTGGGTTTGGGAAGAGAGAGGCAAGGCCCTGGGCTCACGACCTGAGCTAGTTGCTGAGATGAAGCGGCGAGCCGGTGTCGGCTTCCATCTCTACACGCCCAGCCGACTTCTTCAGGTGTGGGAGGAACGTGAAGAGGGCCGCAGCATCGAGCCTGAAGTTCTAAAAGAGATTGAGGGCCCCTCAAGTCCGGAAGGCACCGAAGAGGGAACCAGAAGGTGGAGGTCGTTGTGGGAGGTTCTTGATTCTCTCTCAGATATAGAAAAAAACATCCGCCATCCATCACCGGAGAATTCAGTTCAATTGACTCCGGTAAGCCATGTTCTCAATGATTCTGTGTTTCTAGGACTATCTTTGCGACTCCATCCCAAATATGAAGGGACGCCTGAGGTTCACGTAATAGTGCGCAGTGCGGAGGGAGATTCTGCCGCCGCAGTGGCCAGACCCCTGGAGTCGGCCCGAGAAGGGGACGTCCTGCCGGTTGGTATGTGGTTCCCCCAAGATTTTGAGGCCAGCGTCCTTCGACCTGGCACCTACGCTGTCTCGTGGAACGTCTTCTTGCAAAACCGCCGTCCGGATGGGAGCCGAACGGATCACGCTTCTGTTCACGATAGTTTCGTGGTGCCCGAGAGGTAAGACGCTTAAAGGATCTCGGCGAGGCGGGTCTCGAGCGCCTCGGAGATGCTGTCGCGGACCGGGCCCTCGGCGAGGCGTTCGACCAGGGACTCGAGGAAGCCTTCGATGATCAGCGCCTTGGCGGTCTCGTCCTCGAGGCCGCGGGAGGTGAGGTAGAAGAGCTGGTCCTTGTCGACCTGGGCGACGGCGGCGGCGTGGGTGCAGCGGACGTCGTCGGCGAGGATCTCCAGGCCCGGGATCGCGTCGGCGTGGGCCTCGGGGGAGAGCAGCAGGTTGCGGCTCTCCTGGAAGGCATCGGTCTGCTGCGCCCCGGGGTCGACCTTGATCATCCCGCGCCAGACGGCGCTGGAGCCGGCGGCGAGGACGCCGCGGAAGGCGAGGTCGGAGTTGGTGTTCGGCGCCGCGTGCTCCTGGGTCGTGTCGTAGTCGAGGTGCTGACCGGGGCCGCCGGCGTAGCCGCCGGTGACGCGGGCCTCGGAGCCGGGGCCGGCGAGGTTGGTCTCCATCCGCACCTTGCCGCCGCCCGAGCCGAAGCCGAGCGCGGTCCAGTCGAGGCGGCCGTCGCGCTCGACCTGGGCGCGCTGGGTGGCGAAGATCCACGCCTGCTCGGAGATGTCCTGGGTGTTGACGTAGCGCAGGGTCGCGGCCTGGCCGACGGCCAGCTCGACGACGGAGTTCAGCACCGCGTCGACGTCGTCGGAGGGCGAGGACCAGTGCTCCCAGACCTCGGCTTCGGCCCCGTCCTCGAGCACGATCAGGGTGCGCCAGTTGATCGCGTTGCCGCTGGTGTCGACCGGCACCTCGATCTGGATCGGCTCGCTGACCCGCACGCCGCTGGGGACGTAGACGAGCACGCCGTCGCGCCAGCCCGCCTCGTTGCGGGAGACGAACGGATCGCCCTCGACCGGGACCAGCGACCCGAGCCGCTCGTGCAGCAGGTCGTTGTGCGTGGTCAGCGCCTCGGCGAGTGAGACCACGGTCGCGCCCTCGGCGCCGGAGACGACCGGCGTCGCGTCGGCCTCGGTGTAGCCCTCGAGGTCGAGCCGCGAGAGGTCGGTGAATTCCCAGCCCTTCGTCTTCTGGTTGGGCAGGTCGAGCTCCCGCGCGAGAGAGGCGCCGCGCTGGCGCCTCTCCGAAAGCCAGGCCGGTTGGACCGCGACCTCAGCCAATGGAGCCCTCCATCTGCAGCTCGATCAGCCGGTTCATCTCGAC
>JALZHV010000322.1 GCA_030860625.1 Actinomycetota bacterium | reverse complement strand
GCGGTGCCCGCCAGCGCCAGGACCCCAGCCGGCTTCAGCACGTCGACCGCCTCGGGGACGCCGGCGATGCCGCCGGTGACGAGGCCGCCGCGGTTGGCCTGGCGCAGGACCGAGATCGCCAGCGCGACGTCGCTCTCGACCGCTTCGACGATGTCGCCGATCCGCACGTTCTCGGCGGTGGCGGCGGCGATCACCCGCTCGCGGGACTCGATCAGGACCGGGAAGCGCTCGACGGCCTCGAAGGCCTCGGCGAGCCGGCTTCCCGGCGCGGGCGCGGCGCGGGAGCTGTTCTTGGCGCCGCTGGACACAGGCGTCGTCTGCGCGGTGGTAACGCTCACAGTGCCCAACCATCGGCAGGTTCGAAGTGGGGGTTTAGCCCAAACTCCCTTTCTAACCCCAAAATTGGGTGTTCCAGCGACCTAATTACTCAGCAGCAAGGCGAGCGGCGGCGGCGCGAATCCGCCGCAGGGACTCCTCGCGTCCCAATACGGCGAGCGATTCGAAGATGCCCGGCGAGATCGAGGTGCCGGTGATCGCGACCCGGATCGGCTGGTAGAGCTTGCCGGGCTTGAGGTCGAAGCGCTCCAGCAGCGGCGCCAGCGCCGCCTCGATCGGCTCCGGCTCGAACGGCTCCGCCCCTTCCAGCGCCTCGGCGGCCGCCTCGAGGATCTCGCCGCTCCCCTCCTTCATCACCTTGCCCCAGGCCTTCTCGTCCTCGACCGGCGGCTCGAAGAGGAAGCGGATCAGCGGCCAGACCTCCTCCAGCGTCTGCGCTTTCTCCTGGGCGATCTCGCAGGCCGCCCGCAGCCGCTCGTCGGCGTCGCGGCCGAGGTGGCGGGCGACCGCGGCGGTGTACCGGTCGAGCGGCATCTCGCGCATGAAGCGGCCGTTCAGCCAGCGCAGCTTCTTCTCGTCGAAGATCGCCGCCGACTTGCCGACGTCCTCGACCCGGAAGCGCTCGACCAGCTCCTCGGTTGACATCAGGGTGGTGTCGTCGTCGGTACCCCAGCCGAGCAGCGCCAGGTAGTTGCGGACCGCCGCCGGCAGGTAGCCGGCCTCGCGCAGCTCCTGCACCGAGGCGGCGCCGTGGCGCTTGGAGAGCTTCTTGCCGTCGGGGCCGTGGAGCAGCGGCAGGTGGGCGTAGCGCGGCGGCTCGTGCCCGAGCGCCTCCAGCACCAGCAGCTGCTTCGGCGTGTTGGAGAGGTGGTCGTCGCCGCGAACGACCTCGGTGATCCCCATCTCGGCGTCGTCGACGGCGACCGCGAAGTTGTAGAGGACGGTGCCGTCGCCGCGGGCGATCACGAAGTCGTCGTAGCTGGCGTTGGGGAAGGAGACGGGTCCGCGGATCAGGTCGTGGACGACGGTCTCGCCCTCGTCGGGGACGCGGAGGCGGATCGCCGCCGTCGGATCGTCGGTGGGCGTGCCGCGGTAGCCCCTGCCGGCCCCGTGCTCGGCCTTCCACGCCTCGACGTCCTTGGCGGTGGCGTGGTCGCGATAGGCGTGGCCGGAGTCCAACAGCTTCCGCAAGGCGGCTTCGTGCCGCTCGGCCCGCTCGAACTGGGAGATCGGGCCGACGTCCCAGTCGAGCTCGAGCCATTCCAGCGCGTCGATGATCTGGTCCCAGTTCTCCTGGGTCGAGCGCTCGCGGTCGGTGTCCTCGATCCGCAGCACCAGCTCACCGCCGTCGTGCCTGGCCGCGAGCCAGTTGTAGAGTGCCGTCCTCGCTCCGCCGATGTGCAGCGCACCGGTCGGCGAGGGGGCAAACCTGAGACGGGAGTTATCGCTTGGCATGTTGATCGGGGCGCACGTATCCACCGGCGGGGGCCTCCCCACCGCGATCGAACGCGGCAAGGAACGCGGCTGCGAATCTATCCAGATCTTTCACCAGAGCCCCCGGATGTGGCGGCCGACGAAATACGGCGAGGCCGATTTCGCCGCCTTCCGCGAGGCGATGGACGCCTCCCCGGTCGAAGCCGTGATCATCCACGCGGTCTACCTAATCAACTGCGCGACTAAAGACAAAGAGCTGCGTAAGAAGTCGCTGAACTCGCTGACCCACGCCCTGCGGATCGGCGACGGGATCGGCGCCGCCGGCGTCGTCCTCCACCCCGGCGCCCAAAAAGGCGAGCCGCATGGCCCCTCGATGAAACGCGCCGCGAAAGTCATTGCAGAGGCAGTGAAGGAGACCGACCACTGCCGGCTCCTGATCGAGCAGACCGCCGGCCACAAAGGGCTCCTGGGCCGCGACTTCGACGAGACCGCGAAGCTGATCGAGCTCGCCGGTGAAGGACCCCGCCTCGGCCTCTGCCTCGACTCCTGCCACCTCTTCGTCCAGGGCTACGACATCACCGACGAGGCCCACCTCGCCTCGGTCCTCGACGAAGCCGACGCCAAGGTCGGCCTCGACCGCCTCGGCGCCGTCCACGTCAACGACGCCGCCGTCCCCCTCGGAGCCTGCCTCGACCGCCACGCCAACATCGGCAAAGGAGAGATGGGCAAACGCGGCCTCTCCGCCTTCCTCTCCGAGCCTCGTTTCGAGGGTCTCCCAGCAACGCTCGAGACGCCGGGGCCGGAAAAGAAAGGGTCGTCGAAGGCCGAAGTGACTGCCGCTAAGCGCCTGCGGCGCGAAGGGCTCAAACGGCGCAGCAAGTAGTGGGGGAGGCGGGGTGGGTGACCCTCTCCCGGAGACCGTCGCGCAGCTGAAGCGCCTTGCTGGGCGCGGTTTGTGGTCTCAGGAGCCTCTGTGAG
>JALZHV010000321.1 GCA_030860625.1 Actinomycetota bacterium | reverse complement strand
GCCGTGTCCTTGTACGGGTCGCCGACGGTGTCACCGGTGACGGAAGCGGCGTGGGCTTCGGAGCCCTTGCCGCCGTGCTCGCCGTCCTCGATGAGCTTCTTGGCGTTGTCCCAGGCGCCGCCGCCGGCGGTCATGCTGATCGCGGCGAAGAGGCCGACGACGATGACGCCGATCAGGAGGCCGCCGAGGGCGTTGACGCTGAGCACGCCGACGATCACCGGGACGATGATCGGGATCAGCGACGGGATGATCATCTCCTTCTGCGCCGCGGCGGTGACGATGCCGACCGTCCGCCCGTACTCGGGCTTCTCGGTCCCCTCCATGATCCCGGGGTGCTCGCGGAACTGTTTCCGCACCTCCTCGACCACCTGGCCGCCGGCGCGGCCGACTGCCTCGATCGCGAGAGCCGAGAACAGGTAGACCATCATGCCGCCGATGATCAGCCCGATCAGCACGTCAGGGCTGCTGAGGTTGAAGAGGCCGTCCAGGTCGAAACCGGCCGGTTTCTCCTCCTCGAGCTCGTACTTGAAGGCGGCGAACAGCACCAGCGCGGCGAGCGCGGCGGAGCCGATCGCGTAACCCTTGGTCACGGCCTTGGTCGTGTTGCCGACCGCGTCGAGCGGGTCGGTGACGTTGCGGACGTCCTCCGGCAGCTCCGCCATCTCGGCGATGCCGCCGGCGTTGTCGGTGATCGGCCCGAAGGCGTCCAGGGCGACGATCAGACCGCAGAGCGAGAGCTGCGCCATCACGGCGATGCCGATGCCGTAGATGCCGGCGAGCTCGTTGGCGGCGAGGATCGCCAGGGCGAGGACGAGTGCCGGAGCGGCGGTCGACTGGAAGCCCTGGGCGAGCCCCTGGATGATGTTCGTCGCGTGACCGGTCTCGGAGGCTTTCGAGATCGTCCTCACCGGCCGGAACCGGGTCGAGGTGTAGTAGTCGGTGATCACGAACAGCAGCGCCGTGACGGCGATCCCAATCACCGCGCAGAGCCAGAGGTCGGTGACGCTGACCGCATCGGCGGCCGCTTCGGCGAAGCCGACCCGGAGCGGTTCGTCCATCAGCCAGTCGGTGATCGGGTAGAAGGCCGCGATCGAGATCAGGCCGGAGACGACCATGCCGACGTAGAGCGCGCCCTCGACTTTGTCGGTCTTGGTGCGCACGCAGAGCGCGCCGATGATCGAGGCGATGATCGCGACGCCGCCGAGGACCAGCGGGTAGATCGCGACCTCGCGGGCGAACTCCGGGAAGGTGAGGACGCCGAGCAGCATCACCGCCACCGAGGTGACCGCGTAGGTCTCGAAGAGGTCGGCGGCCATGCCGGCGCAGTCGCCGACGTTGTCGCCGACGTTGTCGGCGATCACGGCCGGGTTACGAGGATCGTCCTCGGGAATCCCGGCCTCGACCTTGCCGACCAGGTCGGCGCCGACGTCGGCGGCCTTGGTGAAGATGCCGCCGCCGAGACGGGCGAAGACGGAGATCAGCGAGCCGCCGAAGCCGAGGCCGATCAGCGCGTCGACTGCGTCCTTGTCGCTGACGTCGCCCAGCACGAGAGCGCCGTAGTAGCCGGCGACGCCGAGCAGCGCCAGCCCGACCACGAGCATGCCGGTGACCGAGCCGCCCTTGAAGGCGACGTCGAGCGCCGGCGGGACGCCGCCGCGGGCGGCCTCGGCGACGCGCGAGTTGGCCCGCACCGAGAGGTTCATCCCGATGAAGCCGGCGGCGCCGGAGAGGACGCCTCCGATCACGAAGCCGAGCGCGGTGTGCCAGTCCTGCAGGATCCACAGGACGACGACCAGCGGCACCGCGACGGCGGCGATGATCGCGTACTGGCGGTTGAGGTAGGCCTGGGCCCCCTCCTGCACCGCGCCGGAAATCTCCTGCATCCGGTCGTTGCCCGGCGATTTCGCGAGCAGGCGCTGGGTGACGATGAGTCCATAGACGACGGCGGCGGCGGCGCAAACGAGCGCGACGACCACTCCGTAATCGTTCAGAAAGTCGGTCAAGTTCTTATTCCTCCGGTGGTTTTCGGCGGCGCGGGAGTCTATAGGCGACGGCGGCGACAACGCGCCGAGACCCGCTCTAGAAGGTCATTTCGTGGCGATCGGCAGCCGCTCAGGCGGGCTCGGAGGCGCGCGGGGCGCCCCCGTAGGTGCGCCGCGTCTCGGCGACGGCGTCCCGGTATATGTCCTCGATCGAGGCGCCCGAGTCGAGCGCCGCGCGGGCGCGCTCGGCCCCGTTTCGCTCCGGCAGCGCCAGGTCGATCCCCAGCCGCGCCCGCGCCGGTTCGGTCCAGACCAGCACCTGCTCGAGCAGCGAGCGGGTCGAGACCTCCTCGCCGCGGCGAAAGTCGATCATCCGCCCGCCGGCGCCGTAGCGGATCGCACGCCAGAGGTTCTCCTCGATCTCGCGGTCGGCGAGCGGCGCCCCCTCGCCCTCATAGCCGTGCTCGTTGTAGTCGAGCGCGGTCTGGGCGACGCAGGCGGCGATCAGGCCCGCCAGCGCCAGCGCCTCGTCGCCCCGCGTCTGCGCGTCGCAGATCCGCACCTCGACGGTGCCGAAGCTGTGGTGCGGGCGCACGCTCCACCAGATCTGGGTCGGCTCGACGATCGAGCGCGTCCGGGTGAGGAAGTCGACGTGGCTCGCATAGGTGGCGAAGTCGCCGAACCGCTCTGGGATCCCGCAGCGGGGGAAGCTCTTGGTGAAGATCTGCGAGCGCGCCGAGGCGAGCCCGGAGTCGGACCCGTCGAGGA
>JALZHV010000002.1:4565-22164 GCA_030860625.1 Actinomycetota bacterium | reverse complement strand
CCCATCAGCGGCGCGGCCTCGGCGGCGGCGTCTCCGGCGACTTCGGCCAGGTCGACGCGCCGGTGCGGCGCCATCCGCCCGGCGTCGGCGCGGGCGAGCAGCAGCAGGTCGCCGACGAGGCGGCCCATCCGCTTCGAGGAACGCAGGGCGGAGTCGACGATTTCGCGGTCCTCCGCCTGCTCGGCGCGGTCGAGCGAGGCCTGCAACAGCTCGAGGTTGGCGAGGATGCTGGTCAGCGGCGTGCGCAGCTCGTGCGAGGCGTCGGCGACGAACTCGCGCTGCTTCTGCATCACGCCCTCGCGCTCGGCCCGCGCCGCGTCGAGCGAGCGCAGCATCTCCTCCAGGGTCCGGGTCAGCTCCCCGACCTCGTCGTCGGCCCGCGGCTTCGGCATCCGCTGGGAGGGGTCGCGGGTGGCGGCGATCTCCCGGGCGGTCGCGGTCAGCGTGGCGATCGGCCGCATCGCCCGGCCGGCGATCGTCACCCCGGCGAAGATCGCCAGCAGGGTGCCGCCGAGGATCCCGGCCGCGATCAGCAGCCAGATCCGCTCGACGGTGGCATCGACGTGGTCGAGGCCGCGGCCGTATTGGACGTACCCGGTGATCGAGCCGGTTTCGTCGAGCACCGGCTCCGTGGCCACGCGCATGCCGCGGAAATCGCCCAGGCCCTCTTCGGGCGGCCCCAGCGGCGCGGCGTCGGGGTTGGAGGTGATCCGGTTCCCCTGGACGTCGTAGACGTGCACCGAGGCGCCGTCGGGGCGGACGAAGGCGTCCAGCCACTGCGGCCCCAGTCGCGCCTGGGGTTCCTGGAAGAGGGGGTAGAGGATCTGCGTCTGGCCGGCGAGGATCTTCGCCGCGCTGCTCACCTCGCCGTCGAAGTCGTCGCGAATCCGGTCGGTCGCGATCTTCCCGATCAGGCCCCCGAAGAGGAGCAGGATCACGAGCGTCAGGGCCGAGGAGACGAAGGCGAGGCGCCAGCGGACCGGCCACGAGTTCGGACGGAGCAGGCGGCGCGGCAGCTTCACGTCAGACCTTGAGGACGTAGCCGGCCCCGCGTTTGGTGTGCAGCAGCCGGCCCTCGCCGCCTTCCTCGAGTTTGCGGCGCAGGTTGGAGATGAAGACGTCGATCGTGTTGGTCGCCGCCATCGGGTCGTAACCCCAGACCTCGTCGAGCAGGCGCTCGCGGGAGACGACGAGGCGCTCGTTGCGCATCAGGAACTCGAGCAGCTCGAACTCGCGGTTGGTCAGCTCGATCTCGCGCTCGCCGCGGCGGACCTCGCGGGTGTCGGGGTTGAGGGTGAGGTCGCCGACCTCCAGGGAGGCGGCGCCCCGCGGCGGCCGGCGGCGCAGCAGCGCCCGGATCCGCGCCAGCAGCTCCTGGCGCTCGAACGGCTTGACCAGGTAGTCGTCGGCGCCGCTGTCGAGGCCGGTGACCCGGTCCTCGGTCTCGGCCCGCGCGGTCAGCATCAGGATCGGCACGTCGCCGTCGCTGCGGAGGCGGCGGCAGACCTCGATCCCGTCCATCCCCGGCAGCCCAAGGTCGAGGACGACGAGGTCGGGGAAGAACCCGGCGGCGACGTCGAGCGCCTCGGCGCCGTCGGCGGAGGTGCGGACCTCGTAGCCCTCGTTGCGGAGCGAGCGGCGGAGGACGTCGGCGATGTCGACGTCGTCCTCGACGATCAGCACTCTTCCGCCCAGATGGTCGACTTCGTTGAGCACGAAACCGATGGTAGCCGCGGAAATCGCCGCTTCTTCCAGGTTTTAGCGCGAATTTAGCTCGCAGGGGCGGGGGCTCCGGCGTCGAAGGGGGCTGCATGTTCGTGCGTAAGAAGCGCGCCGGAGCCGCGCGCCGAGGAAAAGCCGCGTCGAAACGCAAAGCGAAAGCCAAAGGTGGCGGCGGCCTGCGCCTGCCCGCGCTCGAGCAGCGCCACGTCGACCTGATCGCCCTCGCCCTCGTCGCCTTCGGCGTCTACCTCGTCTTCGTCCTCTTCTTCGGCTGGGAAGGGGGGAAGGTCGGCTACGGGGTCGAAACCGCGCTCGTCTATCTCTTCGGCGCGATCGGCGCCCGCATCTTCACGATCCTGCTGCTGGTGGTGGGCGGGATGCTCCTCGCCGGCACCTCGGTCTCGGCCCTGGCGCGAGGGATCGGCCGCGGCCTGCGGGCGATCTTCCGCGGCGCCTTCGCCGGGGGCGACGCCGCCGCCAAGACCGTCGCCAGAACCCACGCCGACTGGCGCCAGCACCGCGAAGCCCGCGCCGAGGCCGCGACGCAGGCCGGCCCGACCGACGTAATGAGCTCCTACCCCGAGGACGAGGAGGACTTCGAACCTACCGTCGCCCTCGCCGAGGAGGACGAAAACGAGTTCGACGCGTCGATCTTCGACACCGAGGCCGAGAGTGACACCGAGACGCACGTCATCCCGGCCGAGGACCCGGAGGACGCGCCGGTTGACGGCGAGGAGCTGCAGAACTACGAATCAGAGGACGCGGTCGCGGTGGTCGACGAGGGCGATCGCGCCCACGCCGGCCTCACCCCGATGGGCTCCAAACGCGGCGTGACGATGTCGGAAGAGATCGACTACCGGCCGCCCTCGCCGAAGGTGCTGGAGCGCGGCAAAGGCGACAAAGGCCCCGACCCGCGCGACCACGAAGCGGTCGGCCGCAAGCTGGTCGAGACGCTCGGCCACTTCGGGGTCGAGGCGAAGATCGTCGGCATCGTCAGCGGTCCGCACGTCTCCCGCTTCGAGCTGCGCCTCGCGCCCGGGACCAAAGTCAAGAAAGTCACCGAGCTCGCCAACGACATCGCCTACGCGCTGGCCTCGACCGACATCCGCATCCTCGCGCCGATCCCCGGCAAACAGGCGGTGGGCGTCGAGGTCCCGAACCGGACCCGGAAAATGGTTCGCCTCGGCGACATCTACGCCGGCCGCCCGGAGAAGACCTCGCCGCTGGTCGCCTGGCTCGGCAAGGGGATCGACGGCAACCCGGTCTGGACCGACATCGCGAAGATGCCGCACGTCCTCGTCGCCGGCACCACCGGCTCGGGCAAGAGCGGCTGCGTCAACGCGATCCTCTCCTCGATCCTGATGCAGGCCTCGCCGAACGAAGTCCGCCTGGTCCTGGTCGACCCGAAGCAGGTCGAGCTCAACCACTACGAGAACGTCCCGCATCTGCTGACGCCGGTGGTGACCTCGCCGCGGTTGGCCGCCAACGTCCTCTCCAACCTGATCGGGGAGATGGAGAGCCGCTACGGGATCATGAGCGAGGCCCGCGCGCGCAACCTCGAGGAACTCAACCGCATCCGCCGCAAGAAAGGGATGGCGCCGCTGCCGCACATCCTCTGCGTGATCGACGAGCTCGCGGACCTGATGATGGTCGCCCCGGCCGAAGTCGAGGACTCGATCATTCGCCTCGCGCAGAAGTCGCGCGCCACCGGCATCCACCTGGTGCTGGCGACCCAACGGCCCTCGACCGACATCATCACCGGCACGATCAAGGTCAACATCCCCTCGCGGATCGCCTTCGCGGTCTCCTCGCAGACCGACTCGCGGGTGATCCTCGACCAGGGCGGGGCAGAGACCCTGCTCGGCCAGGGGGACATGCTCTTCCGCGGCGCCGGCACCTCGAAGCTCTCGCGCGTCCAGGGCGCCTTCGTCACCGAGGACGAGATCGCCCGCATCACCGGGCACTGGGCCAAGCAGGGCGAACCGGACTTCGAAGACGAGCTGCTGGAGAGCCCGCAGGAGGCCGAGGAGGAGGGGCGCGGGGACGACGACTTCGACCCCGACAGCGACGACCTGCTCGACGAGGCGATCCGCCTGGTCGTGCAGACCGAGACCGCCTCGGTCTCGATGATCCAGCGGCGGCTGCGGGTCGGCTACACCCGCGCCGGGCGGCTGATCGACATGCTCGAGCGGCGCGGCGTGATCTCCGGCTACGAGGGCTCGAAACCGCGCCAGGTCCTGATCACCCAGGCCGACCTGCCGCGGGTGCTCGGCAGCGACGAGGCAGCGCCGCAGCCGGTCGCCGTCGACGCCGAGGCCGACGCCTAGCCTCCGGTAGCTTCCGGGGCGTGATCCGCGCCGGCATCGTCGTCACCGGGACCGAGGTCCTCACCGGTCGGATCGCCGACAGCAACGGCCCCTGGGTCTCCGAGCGGCTTGCCGAGTACGGGGTCGAGGTGGCGCACATCATGGTCGTCGCCGACCGTCCCGACGACCTCGAGGCGGCGCTGCGCTTCATGGCGGCGGAGGGGATGGACCTGATCGTCACCACCGGCGGCCTCGGGCCGACCGCCGACGACCTCACCGCCCAGGTGGTGGCCCGCTTCGCCGGCCGGGAGATGGTCCTCGACGAGGAGATGGAGGCGAAGATCGCCAAGATCCTCGAGGGCTTCGCCCGTCGCTTCAAGCTGGACGAGGAGGCGCTGCGGACGGCGAACCGCAAGCAGGCGATGGTGCCGGAGGGGGCGGTCCCGCTCGACCCGGTGGGGACGGCGCCGGGGCTGGTGGTGCCAGCCGGGGAGCGGGTCGTGATCGTGCTGCCGGGGCCGCCGCGGGAGCTGCAGCCGATGTGGCCGGCCGCGGTCGAGACCGGGCCGGTGCGCGAGGTGCTGGCGCGGGCGACGCCGCTGCGCGCCTACACGATGCGGATGTTCGGGGTGCCCGAGTCGGAGATCGCCAAGAGCCTGCGCGAGATGGAGGGCGAGGGGCTGGACCTGCCGAGCGTCGAGGTGACGACCTGCCTGCGGCGGGGGGAGATCGAGATCGACGTCCGCTACCGCGACGAGGCAACCGAGGTGGCCGAGGCGGTGCGGGAAGAGCTGGTGCGGCGGCACCCGCGCGAGACCTTCAGCGTCGACGGGGAGACGATCGACGCCCAGGTGGCGACCCTGCTGCTCGGTCACAAGCTGGCGCTGGCCGAGTCCTGCAGCGGCGGCCTGATGGCGGCGCGGATCACCGACCTGGCGGGAGCGTCGGAGTACTTCGCCGGCGGCGCCGTCACTTACTCGAACGAGGCGAAGGCGGAGCTGCTGGGGGTCGATCCGGCCCTGATCGAGGCGCACGGGGCGGTCTCGCCGCAGGTCGCCGAGGCGATGGCGATTGGCGCGCTGGAGCGGTTCGACGCCGACGTCGCGGTCTCGATCACCGGCATCGCCGGCCCCAGTGGCGGGAGTGAGGAGAAGCCGATCGGCTACGTCTGCTTCAACGCGCGCCTGGCGGACGGGACCAGCATCGCCCGCGACCCGGTGATCCCGGGCGGGCGGCTCGACATCCGCGAACGGTCCGCTCTCGTCGGCATGCACCTGCTGCGCTCGCTGCTGGGTGAGAAAGACGGCACGAAACCCTCGCTGTAAGCGAAATTACGGTTGGCTACTCCGCAAGCCGCCAAAGCTGGCGTGCTCCGGCCCCTTTGAGGTTGACCCTCCCAAGCGATGCCCAGTCGTATTCAGGTGCCGCGAGCTTGATCCGATCCTCAACGAGGAGGAAGTTGGGTCTAGCTTGGTCGCAAATCCTGGCTGCGACATCTACCTCCCGACCTCTCAAATTGCCCTGCTCGTCTTCTAAGACCGCAAGACCCTGGTTGATGCCAGCACGAACCACGAGATCCTTCGTTCCCGGATTAGCGACCAGCTTCTTCATGCACTCGATTGCTTGGTCTACGGCTGGAAACGAGATTAAGAACCCGTCTCCGGTGTCGTTGCTGATCTGTCCTGAGTAGGCAGTCACCAGTTTCTGAACCTGAATTTCATGCTTCTTGCGCTCACGTGCGTACCGGGTTTCTCCAAGTTGCTCCTTGGCTGTAGTTGAGCCCGAGATGTCAGTGAAAGCAATTACAGCATCCACTCTCGTTCCTGATGCCACCGCAGACTCCTCGAAGCTTCTGGACGCGACGTAGGTGATGAACTCGGACTCTTCGCGGTTGCCATTGGGCTTTTCCAAGTTATAGAAGCGTTCAACGCTGTTGAAGCCCGACTCGATCAGCAGCTTTTCTAGCTGGCCCTCAGCAAAGGGCAAGACATCAAACCTTCCGACCGGAGTACCGTCATCGCGCAGATATTCGAGAGTTAGCATCTGCCGATCAACGCCCGGCTTCTTTGGGAATTCTTTGGGCTTGGCTTGGATACTCTCACTGCAGTAGACGACTCGACCAGGGAAGCGAAAGTCCCGGCGCGACATCCGCCGCCGATTTTTGAAGATCACGGGATAATTCCGCTCGTCTACGATCAATAGCCCATTCGGACGCAGCAACAGCGCAAAGCGCGCTAGGACCATTCGCACGTCCGCCTCGGTGGGAAGGCAGCTGAGGGAGTTGCCGAGGGCGAGAACGACGTCATAAGTCTCAGGATCATCCAAAAACTCAAAATGTCGCCAGTCGAAGCGCCTCACGTTTAGTTCCTGTCCACTCTCTAAGGCAGCTTCCTGAGCATGGGCAATAAGCCGATGCTCGATCTCATTTGACGTAACGTCATGACCTTGCTGCAGGAGGAAGATGGAGTCGCAACCCGTTCCGGTGGCGGCATCAAGAATCTTCGCCTGCTTGACGCCAATCTTGTTGATATGGGACTCAACAAAAGGGCCGAGGCCATCAACTCGTTTAGGTGCCGCGACGAACTCATCCCAGACGTCTGCCAGCGAAGGCTCGAACATGGTGTCGAGATCCCAGAGCAAATGATCCTTTTCGTCTTGGGTAAGAGGTTCGGTTGAGACCTGTCCGCTCCGGAAACGGACACGTTCCGCCTTCTCAATGAGACGACGCACGTAGCGCACACATCGTTCAAATCGCTGCTCAGTTGGATAGACCAACTCGAGTTGAAGTCGATTGTTGACGGCATCCATGCTTGGGGCAAAGAGCAATGCTGCAGTGTTGAGCCAGATACCCATGTCCCCCGTCCACTCTCCCCGCAGGACATCCGTTTTGGCGCTGTCCCTGGCTCCGGGAGGGACCGAGAGGAGTACAACCCCCTCTTTATGCTGGTTGTAGTAATCGGTGGCGGGGTCAGGTCGAGCGGCGTAATCAGCCTTTAGTTCTTCCTCGTCCAGGGGAATGATTCGAATTCGACGTGGCACATGACACTCCTCATGCTCTGCGGGTCCAGTGAAGTCGCCGTCTGCAACATCCTCATGGCCTTTAAGCGTCTCCAAGAGGAAGGGGTGGATTTTCAGGAAGAGACTTGGAGGGTGCGAGTCAACACCGATATAGGCATCGTCAATCGTGCTGTAGAAGAGCGAGACGAGAACCTCAAGCTGATGGAGGGGAGAGAAAGTCGATTCCCCCTTGAGCACCTTAACTAGCTGCTTTCCGGATACCTCTAGAAAGGTTCCCAGCACCTCCTCCGCAAGTCTCTCGTTGCGAGCAACTGGCCGTGAGGCTGGCGCGGGAAAGTCGATCTCCAGAGATGCAAGAAGCTCGGAGAACTTCTGTTCCAAGGCATTTGGGCCAGCGGCGGTTTCGGGGGATTTACCAGGCATGGGACTCGAACCGTACCTAACCCCACGACCTCTTGGGTTGGCCCGACTTGGATGTCGCACTTCTGTTTCAGTTGCTGCCCGAGATTGTTGAAAAACGCGTATCACGGTTGCGTCTTGCTGCCCTAGCCTCCTTCGCATGGCCAAGGAGCGAGCGAAAAGCCCGCGGGCGCGCCTGTTCGTGGCGCTCGACCTGCCGGAGCAAGTCCGGGAGGGGATCAACGCCTGGGGGCGGGAGGCGCTGGCGGACCCCGGCCTGCGGCCGGTGCCGGTGGAGAACCTCCACGTCACCCTCGCCTTCCTCGGCCAGCGGCCGGAGGCGGAGATCGAGGCGATCGGGGAGGCGGTGCGCGAGAGCGCCGGGCCGGCTCCCTGGGTCGAGCTGCTGGACCCGGTGCAGCGGCCGCCGCGGGGGCGGGCGCGGCTCTTCGCCCTGCCGGTGCTCTCGCCGGGGACGGAGACCCTGCAGGCGGGGGTGGAGCAGAGACTTGTGGAAGGGGGCTTCTACGAGCCCGAGAAGCGGCCGTTTTGGCCGCATGTGACCCTCGCTAGGGTGCGTCCCCAGGGGCGAGGATCGAGGCGGCCGGCAGTGATTGCGGATCCGCCTGGGAAGTTGCCGGAGGCGCTGTCGGAGGCCTTTTTTGGCGTCCGGCTCAGTCTCTACCGTTCTGTTCTTCTGCCAAGTGGGGCGCAATACGTCCCGTTGGCCCAAGTCGAGCTGCCCGGCGCAGGGCGGCAGTGAGGTGAGATCGAGATGGCAGATAGAAAAACGAGCTTGAACGACGTTTCCGCCAAGGAAGCGAAAGCGAAGGACGCCGCGCTGGAAAACACCGTCAGCGGCATCAGGAAAGAGTTCGGCGAGGGCGCGCTGATGCGTTTGGGCGACAAGGGCACGGTCAAGGTCGAGGCCATCCCCACGGGTTCGCTCGCGCTCGACTTGGCGCTGGGCATCGGCGGCGTCCCCCGGGGGCGAATCGTCGAGATCTTCGGCCCTGAGTCCTCCGGAAAGACGACCCTCGTCAACCACATCATCGCCCAGGCCCAGGCGATGGGCGGAGTCTGTGCCTTCATCGACACCGAGCACGCGATCGACCCCGTCTACTCGCGGGCGATCGGCGTCGACACCGACGAGCTGCTCGTCTCCCAGCCGGATTACGGCGAGCAGGCGCTGCAGATCGCCGACCGGCTGATCGCCTCCGGCGCCGTCGACGTGGTGGCGATCGACTCGGTCGCGGCGCTGACCCCGAAAGCGGAGCTCGACGGGCAGATCGGCGACACCACCGTGGGGCTGCAGGCGCGCCTGATGTCGCAGGCGATGCGGAAACTCGCCGGCAATCTCAACCGGACCAACACCGTCTGCCTCTTCACCAATCAGATCCGCGAAAAGGTGGGAGTCCAGTTCGGCTCGCCGGAGACCCAGCCGGGCGGTCGGGCGCTGAAGTTCTATTCCTCGCAGCGGCTCGACATCCGCCGGATCGAGACCCTGAAGGAAGGGACCGAGGCCGTCGGCAACCGGGTCCGGGTCAAAGTCGTCAAGAACAAGGTCGCCTCTCCCTTCCGCCAGGCCGAATTCGACATCGAGTACGGGGTCGGGATATCCCGCGAGGGCGGCCTACTCGACTTCGGCATCGAGCAGGACCTGGTCCAGAAATCGGGCTCGTTCTTCTCCTACGGGGACACGCGGCTCGGCCAGGGGCGTAACAACGCCAAGCAGTTCCTCCTCGACAACCCTGAGCTGGCCCTGGAGCTCGAAACCAAGATCCGCGCGGCCCTCGGAATCGACGGGGAGGTCGTTCCCGCCGCCGAGCCCGAGACCGCTGGAGCGCCGGCGGAGGCGAGGGCGGCTTAGCGCCGCTTTCGCCTCACGGCGAGCCGGGCGTCGACCTCTATAGGATCACCCGCGCAGCATGGACAGCGAGACTCTCTTTTACATCTGCGGCGGCGTCCTCGCCGTCTCGGCCCTGGTTCTCACCTTCGCCGGCCTGAAGCTGAAGAACTTCCCTGGCCGGATGCTGCCGGTCATCGTGGTCTGGTTCGCGGCCTTCGTGGTCGGCGCCTCGACCTTTGCCGTCCGCTACTCCCAGGAGCACTCGGCCCACGCGACCGAGCACGAGAGCGTCGGCGAGAAACTCGAAAGCGAAAAAACCAGCGGGCCCTACGAAAATGAAGGCGGCGCGCTCGGCGGCGAACGCGAAGAGCTCGAAGAACAGGCCGAACAAGAAGCGGAAGGCTCGCCCGAAGAAGAATCCATCGGTCCGACCGAGGGCTCGCAGGAAAGCGGTAAATCGCCGGGCGACGAGGGCGCGGGGAGCCCCCAGGGCGGCGGCGGAGAAACCGGCTCGGAGTCCGGCGCCGGGGCTTCCGCGACCACGCTGAAACTCGCGGCGGACGAGGCCGACATCGCCTTCGACAAAGAGGAGCTCTCGGCGAAAGCCGGCGAGGTCACGATCGACTTCAACAACCCCTCGGCGATCCCGCACAACGCGGTGATCGAGAAAGACGGCGAGGAGATCGCCGGAACTCCCGTGATCACCGAAAGCGAAGAGTCGGTCTCCGCGGAGCTGGAGCCGGGCGACTACACCTTCGTCTGCACCGTGCCAGGCCATGAGCAGCTCGGCATGGTCGGCACGCTCACCGTCGAGTAAGCCGGCGCCTATCGGCGCGTTCTCGACGCCGCTACCCTGAGGCCCATGGCGCAGAAGTTCCACGTCACCACCTTCGGGTGCCAGATGAACGTGCACGACTCCGAGCGGATGCGGGGGATGCTCGCCTCGCTCGGCTACGAGGAGGCCCCGAGCCGCGAAGAGGCCGACCTGATCCTCTTCAACACCTGCTCGATCCGCGAGTCGGCCGACAGCCGTTTCATCGCCCATCTGGGGGAGGCGAAGCGGCTCAAGTCCGAAAACCCCGAGCGGGTGGTCGGCGTCGGCGGCTGCTGGGCGCAATCGGTCAAGGAGGAGGTCTTCGAGCGCTTCCCGTTCGTCGACGTCGCCTTCGGCCCGGGGCAGATCCACAAGCTGGCCGAGTTCCTCAACTCCGACTCGCTGACCGCCCAGGGTTACTTCGAGTTCGAGGACTTCTCCGGCCACCTGCCGACCCGCCGCGAGCGCGAGTTCCAGGGCTGGCTGCAGATCTCCCAGGGCTGCAACTGCGTCTGCTCCTACTGCATCGTCCCCACGACCCGCGGCCGCGAGGTCAGCCGCGACCCCGACGAGCTACTCGCCGAGGCCGAGGCGCTGGCCGCCGACGGCGTCGTCGAGGTGACGCTGCTGGGCCAGAACGTCAACAGCTACGGGCGCGACCTGCCGAAGGAGAAGCGGATCGGCTTCTCCGACCTGCTGCGGCGGGTCGACGCGATCGAGGGGATCGAGCGGATCCGCTACACCAGCCCGCACCCGAAGGACATGAAGGAGGACGTGATCCGCGCCCACGCGGAGCTGCCCGCGCTCTGCGAGCAGATCCACCTGCCGCTGCAGTCGGGCTCGAGCGCCGTCCTCAAACGAATGCGCCGCACCTACGGCCGCCGGCGCTACATGGACCGGGTGGCGCTGATCCGCGAGCACGTCCCCGACTGCGCGATCACCACCGACATCATCGTCGGCTTCCCGGGCGAGACCGAGCAGGATTTCCAGGAAACCCTGGAAGTGGCCGAGGAGGTCGGCTACGACGGCGCCTTCACCTTCATCTTCTCGCCGCGGCGCGAAACCGAGGCGGCGACGATGGAGGGGCAGCTGCCGCACCCGGTCAAGGTGGAGCGGCTGGAACGGCTGGTCGAGGTGGTGCAGCGGCGGGCGGCGGAGCGGGCGGAGCGGTTCGTGGGGCGGACGATGGACGTGTTGGTGGAGGGGACTAGTCGGACGGATGAGACGAGACTGCGGGGGCGGACTCGGCATGGGAAGGCTGTGAACTTCGACGGGGTTGCCGAGCCGGGGGAGTTCGTGGCCGTGGAGATTGAATCGGCGACTTCCCAGACGTTGAGTGGGGTGGCGGTGAAGCCTCTCACTCAACTTTTTCGGTGAATCGCGTTCGGCCGTCCGAGGGCCGGATGCCGAAAAAGTACAAGCCGCTCGAGGCTTCACCGCCACCCTCGTGAACGTGGTCGCCATATTCGGGCCTACGGGCGTCGGGAAGACCGGTGTTGCGATCTCGCTTGCTGAGAAGCTGCGAGAGCGTGGCGAGGACCCGGTGGCGATCAACTGTGACGCGCTGCAGGTCTACGAGGGGCTCGAGGTCCTTACGGGGGCGGCTACGGCCGAGGAGCGGGCTCGCCTTGAGCACAAGCTGCTCGGGTTCGTGCCGGTGACGGAGGACTTTTCGATCGGGGACTACATGCCGTTGGCGCATGGCGAGATCGATGGGGCGTTGGAGGCGGGGCGGCGGCCGATTGTGGTAGGGGGGACGGGGCTCTACCTGCGGGCGGCGCTGGCGGAGCTGTCGCTGAACAAAGTTCCGCCGGAATCGGGGGAGTCGGAGCTGTGGTCGCCGGAGACGCGGCATCCGACGACGATCTTCGGGCTCGATATGGATCGGGGGCAGCTGTATGAGCGGATCGATGCCCGCGTGGAGGCGATCGTCGCCGCCGGGGCGGCGGAGGAGGCCCGGCGCGCCGACGCGCTCGGGCCGGGCCGGACCGCCCGCAAAGCGCTCGGCTTCGACGAGGTTCTCGCCGGCGACCTGGAGACGATGAAGAAGCGCTCCCGCAACTACGCCCGCCGCCAGCTCACCTGGATGCGCAAAATCCCCGGCCTTCGCTGGATCGACCGCACCGGTCTGACCGACGACGACGTCGCCGCCCAGATGTTGACGGGCCTATTTCCCTCCGTATAGGCGTATTTCCGGCCCGTCGACCGAGTCGAATAGGCTGCCGCGCGTGAAATTCGAGAAGTGGCAGGCGCTGGGCAACGACTACCTGATCCTCGAGCGGGAGCGGCTGCCGTGGGAGCTGACGGCGGGGCGGGTCGAGTGGCTCTGCGACCAGCATTTCGGGGTCGGCTCCGACGGGGTGCTGCTGCTCTCCAAGAGCGAGGACCCGGAGTTCGTCGCCGACCTGCGGATCTTCAACCCCGACGGCTCCGAGGCCGAGCTCTCCGGCAACGGCGCTCGCGAGGCGATCCTCTACCTGCGCCGCAACGGCTGGACCGACGCCGACGAGTTCGCGATCGGGACCGTCGCCGGGCCGATCCGGCCGACGATCACCGGCGAGCTGACCTGCTCGGTCGACATGGGCCGCGCCTCGACCGCCTCCAAGGACTTCCCCTCCGGCGGCGAGGACGGCCGCGGCACGCTGCAGGCCGCCGGGCGCGAGTGGGAGTTCCAGCACGTCTCGATCGGCAACCCGCAGTGCGCGATCGTCGTCGGCGAGGAGCTCGACGAGCTCGACCTCGGCGAGATCGGCCCCGGGATCGAAGGCCACGAGCTTTTCCCGAACCGGACCAACGTCTCTTTCCTGGCGATCGACGGCAGCCGGGTGCGGGCGCGGATCTTCGAGCGCGGGGTGGGGGAGACGCTCTCCTCCGGCACCGGCGCCAGCGGCGCCGCCGTCACCGCCTTCCTCCGCGGCGCGCCCAGCCCGCTCGTGGTCGAGCTCGAAGGCGGCGAGCTGCAGGTCGAGATCTCCGAGGACCTGGACGTGCGGCTCGACGGCTGGGCCGAGCCGGTCTTCCGCGGCGAGCTCTCGCCGGAGCTGCTGGAGGCGCTGGCCGAGCTCGACGGCGCACCGGGCGACGCGGACGAATAGATTTCCGCGCCCGATGGGAATCGCCGACCCCTCAAAGCGTCTGGAGGCCATCCCTCCGTACAAGTTCCAGGAACTCGAGCAGCAGATCGCCGACAAGCGGGCTGCCGGGATCGACGTGATCAGCCTCGGGATCGGCGACCCTGACGAACCGACCTACGACCACGTCGTCCAAGCGATGCAGGAGGCGGTCGCCAACCCCGCCTACCACCAGTATCCGAGCAACCGCGGCCGCGACGAGTTCCGCCAAGGCATCGCCGACTTCTACGGGCGCCGCTTCGGGGTCGAGATCGACCCGAAGTCCGAGGTGATCCCGGCGATCGGCGCCAAGGAGTGCATCTACAACCTCTGCTTCGCCTTCCTCGACCCGGGCGACGTCGCGCTCGCCTCCGACCCCGGCTACCCGGTCTACACCGGCGGCCCGATCCTCGCCGGCGCCGAGGCCGAGCTGCTGCCGCTGGTGCCGGATCTGGGCTTCGCCCCCGACCTCAGCGCCGTGTCGGCCGACGCTGCCGCCCGGGCGCGGCTGATGTTCATCAACTACCCGAACAACCCGACCGGCGCCGTCGTCCCCGACGGGTTCTTCGAGCAGGTCGTCGAGTTCGCCCGCGAGCACGAGATCCTCGTCGTCCACGACAACGCCTACTCGGAGACCACCTACGACGGCTACGTCGCCCCGAGCTTCCTCGCTACGCCGGGCGCCAAGGAGATTGGCGTCGAGGTCTTCTCGCTCTCCAAGGGCTACAACATGACCGGCTGGCGCTGCGCCGCGATCCTCGGCAACGCCGAGGCAATCCAGACCTACTGGCGCCTCAAGACCAACGTCGACTCCGGCCTCTTCGAGGCGATCCAGATGGCCGGCGTCGCCGCCCTCGAGGGCCCGAGCGAGCCGCTGGAGCGGATGAACCAGACCTACACCCGCCGCCGCGACCTCGTCGTCTCCGCCCTGCGCGAGATCGGCGTCGAGGTCAGCGCCCCGAAGGGCACGATCTACGTCTGGGCCCCGGTCCCCGAGGGCCACACCTCGACCTCCTTCTGCGAGCTGGTGCTCGAGGAGGCCGCCGTCGTCGTCTCGCCCGGCTCGATGTACGGGCCGAGCGGCGAGGGCTTCTTCCGCATCGCCCTCACCGCTCCCGACGAGCGGATCGAAGAGGCGGTCGAGCGGATGCGCGAGCACTTGAGCTGAGGCAGGCGCCGCCCCTACACTGAGCCCGCATGGTCCGGGTACGGGGGAGATCTTCAGCGTTGGCGGTGTGCCTGCTGCTCGCGCAGGCAAGTGCGGCCTGGGCCGCGCCGGCCGGCCTCGATTTCGCGCGGGCGGCGGAGAAGGCAAAACCGCGACAGGGCCTTGCCTGCGCCAGGGTGGCCCTCGACCATCGACGGCCGATCCGCCGGGAGCGGCCGATCGCGATCAATTGCGCTCCGCCGCCTGTTTCCCACGAGGGGTTCAGGCCGATCCACTGGGTGCTCGATCCGGACGAGCCGACGCCGGGCCCCGCTTCGAGGAGCATCGTCGTCAACGTCCATGAGTTGGCGTGCGCTGGAGGCAGGAACCCGATTCCTTACCTCCAGCGGCCCGAAGTTCGCTACCTGGAGAAAGCCGTCGTCATCACCCTCTGGATCGAAGAGATCGGTGGGCCGGCCACCTGTCCGGCCAACCCGACCGGGCGGCTCCAGGTGAAGCTGCCGGGCCCGCTCGGCGCCCGGCAGCTCTATGACGGTTCGACCGACCCGCCGCGGAAGGTCGAGCCGGGGGAAGACCCCTTCGGGCGCTACTCGACCTCGACTTCGTCGACCATGCCTTTGAAGACGTGGGGCGGGCCGCCTTCGCGATCGGTGATGAAGCAGTAGAGGGCGTAGCGGCCGGGCTCCAGGTCGAGCGTCACCAACTGGCCTTCGCCGCCTTCGAGGACGGCGGTCGATTTGGTGCCTTTCTCTTCCAGTGGCGGCGCGCCCTGTTCGGTTTTGAAGAATTTTTCGACGTCCTCGGCGGTGGCGTCGCCTTTCAGCTTCGAGGCGATCAGGTGGTGCGGCTGGGCGCCGATGTTGTCGAAGGCGATCTCGGTCGCGCCCGCGGGGAGCGAGTCGGCGTTGAAGGCGTACTCGACGGCGTCGACGGTGGTGTCGCCTTCGACGGTCTCCTCGGTCTCCTCGCCGGTGACCTCGGTCACGGCGGCCGATTTCGCGCTCGGGGGGCCGCCTTCGGTGTTGAAGGCGTAGTAGTCGCCCGGCTGCAGGACCTGGGTCACCGTCGCGCTCTCGCCCGCCTCGAGGGTGCCGACGCCGCCGGCGGCAAAGAACCAGTCGGGGAAGGATTTGCCCTGGATCGCTTCGCCGAGCCCTTCGACCACTTCCTCCGGGGTGCGGTCGCCTTCGACCCGGATCAGCTGCAGGTCGGCGCTGGTTTTGCCGTCGTTGGTCAGGGTGATCTCGGCCAGCCCCGCCTCGGCGCTCTCCGGCGCGGAGATCGTCACTTCTTTGCCTTTCGACGCGACCGTGTAGGTGAGCTGCTGGGCGTCGTCGCTGTCGCTGCTGCCGCACGCGGCCAATCCAAGTGAGGCGATCGCGGCGATCAGGCAGGCGCAGCTGCGTAGGACGAAACGGGAACCGGCGTGACTCATGGGACCTCCTGGGGGGTGGGGCGGACAAAAGGCACCCTACCCATGGGGGAGGCGTCTAGCTGGCGGCTGCCTCGCGCTCCGCCTTCTTGTCCCAGTAGCGACGCAGGCCGCGCCAGTGGAAGTTGGCCGGGTTGGCCTGTTCCAGCGCCAGCGCGGTCTCCTCGTCGACCTTGCCGCGGAGGTGCTCGCGGAAGCGCCGCGCGAACTCCTCCTCGTCCAGGTCGCGGGCGAGGGCGGCTTCCTCGTCGAGCCGCTCGCGCAGGGTCGCGAGGTGCCAGGAGGCGTCCTCGAAGGAGCCGAAGTGGGTGAGGCAGAGGCGCCGGGGTTGCCAGGCTTCGAGCTGGTCGATCGAGCGGTGCCAGCCCTCGACGTCGACGTCGGGCGGCGGCGCCCCGGGGACGACGACCTCGGTCCCCTGGATCCGCTGACCGGTGGCATCGCCGGTGTATGCGGTGCCTGAGTCGGCGTGGAAGTAGGAGACGTGGTGGGAGGCGTGCCCGGGCGTGTAGGCGACCTCCATCCCCAGCACGGTCTCGCCGCCTGCCAGCGAGCGGACGTTCTCCTCCGGCACCGGCAGGATCTCCCCCCACAGGTACTCGAGCTTGTCCCCGTAGAGCCGCTCGGCGCTGGCCAGCAGCTTCGAGGGGTCGATCAGGTGCCGCGCCCCCCGCTCATGCACGTACACCTCGATGTCCGGCCACCGCCGCACCAGCGCCCCCGTCGCCGCCGCGTGATCAAGATGAATATGCGTCAGCAGCAACGCCCGCGGCCGCTCATCCCCCAGCGCCTCCAACAGCGTCGGCAGGGAGGACGCCGGCCCGGGATCGATGAGAACGCCATCCACCTCCCAGCAAGCAATGACATGCGGCCGCCCCAGGTGCTGAACGTCGATCAAGCGCACGTCAAGCAGCTTATGCGGGCGTGGGGATGCGTCCTTCAGCGGCCAGCATGTCGCGCAGCCCCTGCTCGAGTCCGCGCGGTTCGTACCCGAGCTCCCGCTTCGCCTTGTCGTAGCTCGCCCAGAAGGTGACCCCGTCGGCCGAGGAGATCAGCTCGCGCAGATTGGGCGGCTGGCCCATCACCTTCCCGACCAGGGGGCCGATCGGGATCATCGCCTTCATCAGCGGCGTCGGGATCGCCCGCTTCGGCGCCTTGCGCCCGGTCGCCTTGGCGACGACGCCGATCGCCTCGCGCACGGTGACGGCGGGGCCGCTGATCACGTACGCCTCGCCCGGCGTCCCATTGTCGAGGCCGAGGAGGATGCCGCCGGCGATGTCCTCGACGTGGGTGAGGCAGAACCCCAGCTCGGGGAACGGCAGCAGCGGCATCTTGCCGGAGAGGAACTGGTCGAGCAGCTGGCCGATCGAGGAGGTGTCGCCGGGGCCGTAGACGCCGCCCGGCTGGACGATCACGCAGGGGAGCCCTTCGCCGATCAGTCGCTTGGCGACCTGGTGGGCCTCCCACTTGGTCTCCTCGTAGGCGGAGGTGAAGCTCTCGGCCGGGTGCTCGTAGGACTCGTCGACGATGCGGCCGTGGGTGTTGCCGAAGACGCCGACGGTGGAGACGTAGACCACCTTGGGGACCTTCAGCTCCAGCGCCGTGCCGAGGACCCGCTCGGTGCCGCCGACGTTGGCCTCCCGCATCGCCGGGCGCTCGGAGGGCGGGATCCCCACCTCGTAGACCGCCGCCGCGTGGATCACGGCATCGCAGCCCTCCATGCCCTTGCGGATCGAGCGCTCGTCGCCGAGGTCGCCGGGCGCCAGCGCGCACCCCAGCTC
>JALZHV010000002.1:0-4555 GCA_030860625.1 Actinomycetota bacterium | reverse complement strand
GCTTCGCGCCTTTCCCCGGGTTGCGGACGAGGCAGACGACCTCGTCGCCCCGCTCCCGCAGCTGGCGCGCTACCTCGCCGCCGATGAAGCCGGTTCCGCCGGTCAGGAAGACCCTCACCCGACCCACCCTAACCCTCTGAGGCGGGCGCTTACAATCTCTCTGAGTGGAGACTTCGAGAAACGGCAGAGCGACGCAGACCCAGAACGGGTCGTCGAACGGCGCCGGCGTCTCGAACTCGCGGGCGCGGCAGCGGGCGATGGTGATCGGCATCGTCGACGGGCGCGAGGAGGGCGATCCGCTGGCGGAGCTGAAGGAGCTGCTGCGCACGGCCGGGGTTGCGACCGCCGGGGAAGCGACCCAGCAGCGTCCCAAGCCCGATCCCGATCGCTACTTCGGCCGCGGTCGCCTCGACGAACTGAAACAGGAGATCAAGTCGGCGGGCGCCAACCTGGTCGCCTGCGACGACGAACTGGCGCCCCGGCAGGAGCGGAACCTGGAGGCGGCGCTGGGGGTCCCGGTGATCGACCGCACCGCGGTGATCCTCGACATCTTCGCCGACCACGCCCACTCGGCCGAGGGGAAACTGCAGGTCGAGCTGGCCCAGCTCGAATACAACATGGCCCGCATGCGGGGGCTCTGGACCCACCTCGAGCGCCTCGGCGCCGGGCGCATGGATGGCGGCATCGGCACCAGGGGCCCGGGCGAGACCCAGATCGAGACCGACCGCCGGCTCGCCCGCAACCGGATCGCGGCACTGCGAAGGCGTCTCGGGCGGCTGGAGCAAAACCGCGGCGTGATGCGCGCCCGTCGCGAGAGCTCCTCGCTGCCGCGGATCGCCCTCGCCGGCTACACCAACGCCGGTAAGTCGACGCTGCTGAACGCGCTCACCGGGGCCGAGGTGGAAGTGCGGGACCGCCTCTTCCACACCCTCGACCCGACCACCCGCACCTTCGAGCTCTCCGGCCGGGACGCCTTGCTGACCGACACCGTCGGCTTCATCGAAAAGCTCCCCCACCAGCTGGTCGAGGCCTTCAAGGCGACCCTCGAGGAGACCGTGCTGGCCGACCTGATCCTCCACGTCGTCGACTCCTCCGCGCCCGAGCAGCGGCGGCTGGCCGACATGCAGGCGGTCGACGAGGTGCTGGAGGAGATCGGCGCGGGGGAGAAGCCGCGCCTGCTGGTCTTCAACAAGGTCGACCTGCTAAACGAGGAGAAACGGCGGGAAGCCGAGCTCGACCACCCCGAGGCGGCGCTGATCTCCGCCCAGGAGGGGGAGGGGCTGGACGAGCTGCGCGAGCGGATCGAGCAGGCCTTCGAGGAGACGCTGACCGAGGTCGAGCTGTTGATCCCCTACTCGCAGGGCGCCCGCCTGCACGAGCTGCACGAGGTGGCGGGGGACCTGGAGCGGACCGACCGCGAGGACGGCGTGCTCGTCCACGCGAAGGTGCCGCGGGCGGAGATGCACCGCTTCAGCGACCTCGCCGTCGCCCGGCCCAGCTAGGCTGCCCCGCGTGCAGCTGCCCGTCGCGAAGCTGAAAGAGGACGCCCGCCTGCCGACGCGTGCCCACGAGGGCGACGCCGGCCTCGACCTCTACGCCTGCGAGTCCGCCCACATCGGCCCCGGCGAGCGGTGGAGTGTGGGTACCGGGGTGGGGGTGGAGATCCCCGAGGGCCACGCCGGCTTCGTCCTGCCGCGCTCGGGCCTCGCCCGCGACCACGGAATCGCCCTCGTCAACTCACCCGGCCTGATCGACTCCGGCTACCGCGGCGAACTGCGCGTCCTGCTGCTCAACACTGACCCGGCCGAGACCTTCCGGGTCGAGCCCGGCGACCGCATCGCCCAGCTGGTGCTGACGCCGATCGCCACTCCCGAGGTGGCCGAGGTCCCGACTCTGACCGAGTCGATGCGCGGCGGGGGCGGCTTTGGGTCCTCCGGCCGCTAGCTGACAAGAAAATCAAGTGGAAGCGGGGTCCAGTCCCCTGCTCATTCCGCTCCTGACCGGTCAAAATTCGTAACTTCGATTTGAAGTCATGGCCGCTCGGCTGAGAATCACCCTGGAAACCAATGCTCAGTTGTTGTACAGTCAACACTCTTACGGCGAGGTGGGAAATCGCCGTTCCGCGTACACATCGACACGACTAGACAGGGTGTCTCTTTATTGATACCTCGAATACAGTCGTGTTGCTTGACATGACTCCAGCGGTCTGTAGCATCTTTGACAACCTTCGCGGGAAGGCGAAGGCGGTAAGCAGCCGAGGGAGGCAGCACGGCTCTTGGGTTCAGCCGTGCTCTGGAAAGACAGGGGACTTCGAAGCAAGGCGACGATCCAGCTACATAAGGTCAGAATGTGTTGGAACGGTTCTGCCGCTACCCCTGGGCACCAGATGATCCTTATACCTGACGGTTACTGATGTAACCAGGAGGGGTCACCTCGACTGTTTCGCTGCCATGAAACGGATGGAGCAGCGATGCACGTGGTCCCGCTAAAACTTAAAGAAACTTATTGTATGCACTCTCGGCCGGTGCTGAGGAAGGGTTGTGGTCACATTCCCGTCTTCCGGTCCGAAGCCCATTGCTGGTCAGGCCCGAAAGGTACGCGACCCTGATGCCCGAGCCCCGCCTGCCGGCCGTGCCCGAGGGCGCCGAGGAGAGTGGGGCCGAGGATAGGAGTCGTCCTGTGGAGATCCTTCCCCGGTTGCACGGGGTCGAGGTCAAGGAGGAAGACCGAGAGCTCGCTCTGGAACTGGCCGAACACATCTTTCCGGATGTCACTCACATCGACGAGCTTGGCAAACAGGAGAAGGCGTGGTGGATCCTCATCGCCGGGAAGCTGTTGCGGGGAGATGACCGTTACATCGAAGCGTTCAGCAGGGTTTTTCAGCCCAGTGTGGAGGCGAACGTCGATGATGTCCTCAAGCGGCAGGAGTTTGATTTCAACCAAAAACGCCGGCGCGCCGCGATGGAAGAGGTCGAGCGGCTAAATCGAGAAGAGCGAGAGAACAAGAAGCTCGAGGTAGAGCTCAAGCGTGAGGCTCAAAGAGGAGAAGAAGACAAGGACCGCCACAAGCAGGACATGGCAGAGCGCGAGGGTCGCTGGAAAAACACGCAACTGAAGGAATGGCTGGCGATGGGAATGGCTGCGATTACCTTTCTGTGCGCCGTTGCAGGCTTCCTGGTGGGTCTCTTCAGCGGTGATCTCCTCGTTGTTGGAGGTTCGAGCGGTGCCTGCGTAGCTGCTCTCGTCACGCTGGTGAAGTTGCTGCTCCCCCATCACGACCAGCCTCCACCTCAGGAACCTCCGCCGTCAGGAGAAGTATCGGCCCCTGCAAGTGGCTGAAAAGCGTCTAGCGGCGCTCGGCTTGGGCCGCCTGCCGTGCCGACTCGTGCGCGGCGGTCTCCAGCTCGTCGGGGAGCGGCTCCAACTCGGGGCGGGTGCCGTAGCGGCGCTCCAGGGCGAGGGCGATCAGGTGGTCGGCGAGCCAGGCGTTCTTGGGGAGCAACGGGCCGTGGAGGTAGGTGCCGATCACGTTGTCGCGCTTGACGCCCTCCTGGCCGTCGCGGTCGTTGTTGCCGTGGCCGGAGACGACGCGGCCGAGGGGCTGGGCGCCGGGGCCGAGGTAGGTGCGGCCGCCGTGGTTCTCGAAGCCGGCGATCAGGCGCGGGCCGGGGCCGAGGTCGGCCTCGATCGTGACGTTGCCAATCAGGCGCGGGCCGGGCTCGCGCACGGTCTCCAGGTCGGCGATGCCGAGGCCGGGCAGCTTCTCCTCGCCCATCTGGTAGCTGTGGCCGAGCAGCTGGTAGCCGCCGCAGACCGCCAGCAGCACCGCGCCGTCGTCGGCCGCGGCGGCGATCGCCTCGCGCTTGGTGGCGACCATGTCGGCGGCGACGGCGCGCTGGTCGCGGTCCTGGCCGCCACCGATGTAGAAGAGGTCGTGGGCGGCGGGGTCGACCGGCTCACCGGGGCCGGCGCCGGCGTGGGCGAAGCCGATCCCGCGCCACTCGCAGCGCCGCCGCAGGAAGACGATGTTGCCGCGGTCGGCGTAGATGTTCATCTGCTCGGGATAAAGACTGAGGACGCGCAGCTCCATCAGCGGCACCTTTCCAGAAGGACGACGGTGGAGCCGACGTGGGCCTCGGTCTCGGGGGTGCGGCGGCGGCCGGCGGGGGTGAAGCCGGCCTGAGCGGCCTCCTGCTCCAGTTGCGCGGCGGTGAGCGCTTGCAACTGGAGTTCGTCCTCCACCTCGCTCAGCTCGCCGGCGGGGGAGACGGTCTGGCGCAGCCGCCGCAGGAGGATCTGGCCGCCCGCCACCTCGACGGCGACGGGGAGGCTCGAGTAGACCCAGCCGTCGATCTCGCGGACGTCGGGCAGGGGCGGAAGGGCGCCATTCGAGGAGGGGAGGCGCTCGACCAGCGCGGCGGCGAGCAGACCGTCCGCTTGCAGGGACGCCGCCAGGCATTCCAGGCAGGCGAGCCGGTCCTCGGCGCTGGGCAGGAGCTGCAGGAACTGCATCGGCGCCAGGGCCAGCGCCACCGGCTCGGGAACGGCGAAGTCG
>JALZHV010000320.1 GCA_030860625.1 Actinomycetota bacterium | reverse complement strand
CCCTGGTCGCGCTCGACGTAGGCCTCGAGGATGCGGTCGAGCAGGTCGTAGGGCGGCAGCGAGTCCTCGTCGCGCTGGTCGGGCCGCAGCTCGGCGGAGGGGGCGCGGTCGATCACGCTCGCCGGCACCAGCTCCCGGCCCGCCCGCTCGTTGCGCCGCCGCACCAGCTCGTAGACGAGCCCCTTCGGCACGTCCTTGATCACCGCGAAGCCGCCGGCCATGTCGCCGTAGAGCGTCGCGTAGCCGACCGACATCTCGCTCTTGTTGCCGGTCGTCAGGACCAGCCAGCCGTGGCGGTTGGAGAGGGCCATCATCAGGTTGCCGCGGATCCGCGCCTGGATGTTCTCGGCGGCGAGGTCGGGCTCGGAGGGACGGGCCGGATCCCGCGGCGCCTCGTCCTCGCCCTCGCGCGGCCGCTCGCCGGGGCGCAGCAGCCCGTCCAGCGCCCGCTCGTAGCCCTCCATCATCGGCTCGATCGCGATCTCGATCAGCTCGCAGCCGAGGTTGGCGGCGATCTCGCGGGCGTCCCCCTGGGTCTCGGAGCTGGAGTGGGGGGAGGGCATGACCACGCAGCTGAGCCGCTCCGGCCCGACCGCGTCGGCGGTGATCATCGCCACCAGGGCCGAGTCGATCCCGCCCGAGAGGGCGAGGCCGACGTGGTTGAAGCCGTTCTTGCCGACGTAGTCGCGGAGGCCGAGCGTGAGGGCCTCGTAGACCTCGTCGAGGTCGGCGAGCGGCGCGGCCAGCGGCCCCGGCCCGCCGTCGGGCACCTCGCAGACCAGCAGTTCCTCTTCGAACTGGGCGGCGCGGGCGATGACGCTGCCGTCGGGGGCGGTGACGAGGCTCTGGCCGTCGAAGACGAGCTCGTCCTGGCCGCCGACCAGGTTGCAGAAGGCGAAGTAGGCGCCGTAGGCGCGCGAGCGCTCGGCGAACATCGCCTCCCGCTCCCGGCCCTTGCCGCGGTGGTAGGGCGAGCCGGAGGGGTTGGCGATCAGCCGCGCCCCGGCTTCGGCCTCGGCCTGGGCGGGCGGGCCGGGCGCCCAGACGTCCTCGCAGATCGTCAGGCCGACGGTGAGGCCGCCGACCTCGATCGTCCGCGGCTCGGCGCCGGGGACGAAGTAGCGCTGCTCGTCGAAGACGGAGTAGTTGGGGAGCCGGCTCTTGCGGTAGACCGCCTGCACGGCCCCGTCGGCGAGGACGGCGAGCGAGTTGTGGGCGTGGCGCGGGTCGGCTTGGTCGGCGACCGGCTCGGCGAAGCCGACCAGGGCGGTGATCCCGGTGACGGCGCCCGCCAGCTCCTCGACCGCGCGCTGGCAGGCGCGGACGAAGTGGCGCTTCAGGTAGAGGTCCTCGGCCGGGTAGCCGGGGATGCAGAGCTCGGGGAAGACCACCAGCTCGGCCCCCGCGTCGCGGGCGCGGCCGATCCACTCGGCCACCTTGGCGGCGTTGCCGTCGACGTCGCCGACGGTGGGGTTGATCTGGGCGAGGGAGAGGAGCATTTCGTTGCGGGACGGGTTTCCGGAAGTATCTCCCTCCAGGCCCCAGAGCCGCCGTGCGCCCGCGCTAGGGTTCGCCCGTGAAAGCACGCCGTCGCCATCTGCTCGGTGCCTCGGCGGCGCTGCTCCTCGCCTTGGCCGCCCCCGCCCAGGCCGCCCTGACGTCGACGGGCCTAAAACCCTCCTATATGGAGCGAAATCGGCCCGTCGGCGACGCGGAGCTGGCTTCGGAGTTCCAGAAGCCGTTCGTGGCGCCGCAGCCGCGGCCGACCGAAGGCAACGCGCGGCCGACCGACGACCCCGACCCCAACCGCAACGCCTACTCGGTGCCGGAGGCGTCCGGCTCGCCCGCCTGCTCGCCGCACTTCTGCGTCCACTGGGTCGCCGAGGGGCTCGACGCGCCGAACCTGACCGACCGCGACCGCGACGGCGTGCCGGAATTCGTCGAGCGGGTGCTGCGGGTCGCCGAACGCGTCCACGCCGTCGAGAACGGGAAGCTCGGCTGGCGGGAGCCGAAGAGCGACGGCCGCCGGGGCGGCAAGCGGGGCAAGACCGACGTCTACCTCTCCCAGATCGGCGGCGAACTGTTCGGCTACGCGGCGCCCGACCGCGGCCAGGCGGGCGAGGACGGCCGCTTCCCGCGCCGGCTGCACGGCTACCTCGTGCTCGACAACGACTACAGCGCCTTCGAGTTCCCGGGGACCAACCCGCTCGAGGACCTGCAGGTCACCTTCGCCCACGAGTACAACCACATCCTCCAGTTCGGCTACGACGCCTACCAGGACCCCTGGTTCGCCGAGTCAAGCGCGACCTGGATGGAGGACCAGGTCTTCAACGGGATCAACGACTACCTGCGTTACGTGCGGCGCTGGGTCCACCTCTGGGGAACGCCGCTGACGACGAACTCGCTCAAGGAGTACGGCAGCGCGGTCTGGAACCAGTGGCTGGCGCGCCGCTACGGGGCCGCGGTCCTGCGCAAGGCGTGGGCGGGGGCGATCGACGCCAAACCGGGCGGGTTCGCGGTCGGCAGCTACGAACGGGCGATCCGCGCCGCCGGCCCCTCGGACCTGAGCCGCGACTTCACCCGCTTCGCCGCGGCCACGGCCGAGTGGCGGACCGGCAAGGGCTTCCGCGAGAGCCGTCTCTTCCCCGACATGCCGCGGCAGGGGCGCCTGCCGCTCGACGGCGAGGGCCTCGTCCGCCCGCTCAACCACACCACCTTCCAGCTGCTGCGGGTCCCGGTCCGCGACGGCCGCGC
>JALZHV010000034.1 GCA_030860625.1 Actinomycetota bacterium | reverse complement strand
GGCGGGAACGGGGTCGGTGAAACTGACGACCTACGTCTTCGAAGACCTAGCGGGCACGATCGACCCGCCGGCCACCGCCGAAGGCCTCGCACAGACGGTCTCGCTCGCCACCCCCGGTCAGACCGCCCGATACTCGGTGGCGATGGACGCCGGCGACAAGGTGGCGCTCAAGACCGAGAACTCGAACATGACCGGCAGCTACGAAATCAAGTGGCTGAACCCGAGCGGCTCCGCCGTCTACACCGAAACCTGGAACGCGAAAGAAAACTGGTTCTGGGACTCGAAGGAGTTCACGACCGCGGGCACCTGGACCCTGCTGGTCGATCCCAGAGAAGGCGTCACCGGCTCGGTCGATCTGCGGCTGTGGGAAACGCCGGACCTGGGCGGCCAGACGATCGCGCCCTCGACCGGCGGCGGCTCGGTTACCTCGACGATCGGCATCCCCGGCCAGCGGGAGCTGATCACCTTCGCCGGGAGCAAAGGCCAAAAGCTCGCCTGGCTGCTCTCGCAGAGCACGATCAGCGCCGGCGGCACGCTCTCGCTGCTGCAGCCGAACGGGGCGACCCTTCTCTCCAGCGGCTTCTCGAGCTTCCAGGACCCGGTCACCCTGCCGGAAACGGGCACCTACACTTTTGTCGTCGATCCCGCCGTGACCGGCCAGACCGCGGTCGCCAACGGCACCGGCAGCGTCAAAATCACGGCCTATCTGGTCGAAGACGTCGCCGGCACGATCGACCCGCCCGCCACCGCCGAAGGCGTCAAACAGGAAGTGTCGCTGACCACCCCGGGTCAGGTCGCGCGTTACTCGGTGACGGCGGCCGCCGGCGACAAGGTCGCGCTGAAGACCGAGAACTCGAACATGACGGGGAGCTACCAGATCAAGTGGCTGAACCCGAGCGGTTCCGCCGTCTACACCGAAACCTGGAACCCGAAAGAAAACTGGTTCTGGGACTCGAAGGCGCTCTCCACCGCGGGCACCTGGACGCTGCTGGTCGACCCCGTGGGCACCACGACCGGCTCGGTCGACCTGCGGCTTTGGGAAACCCCGGACGTGACCGGCCAGACGATCACGCCCTCCACTGCCGGCGGCTCGGCCGCCGCGACGATCTCGATCCCGGGACAGCGCGAGCTGATCACGTTCTCGGGAAGCAAAGACCAGCGAATCTCCTGGACTTCCTCCGAAAGCACGATCAGCGCCGGCGGCACGATCGCCCTGCTGCGGCCGAACGGGACGACCCTCGCCTCGGGCGGCTTCTCGAACTTCCAGGAACCGCTCACCCTGCCGGAAACCGGCCCCTACACCTTCGTCGTCGACGCCGCCGTGACCGGCCAGGGCTCGGTGACGAACGGCATCGGCAGCGTCAAATTGACCGCCTACACCGTCGAAGACGTGGCGGGCACGATCGACCCGCCCGCCACCGCCGAAGGCGTCAAACAGACGGTGTCGATCGGTACCCCGGGCCAGGTCGCCCGCTACGGCGTGACGATGGCCGCCGGCGACAAAGTCGCGCTGAAGACCGAAAACTCGAACATGACGGGCAGCTACCAGATCAAGTGGCTGAACCCGAGCGGCTCCGCCGTCTACACCGAAACCTGGAACCCGAAAGAAAACTGGTTCTGGGACTCCAAAGACTTCGCCACGGCCGGCAACTGGACGTTGCTAGTGGATCCGGTCGGCAACGCGACGGGCTCGGTCGACCTGCGGTTCTGGGAAACCCCGGACGTCACCGGCCAGACGATCGCGCCCGCGGTCGAAGGCGGCTCGGCCACGGCGACGATCTCAATCCCGGGGCAGCGTGAGCTGATCACGTTCTCGGGGAGCAAAGACCAGCAGATCTCCTGGACCTCCTCCGAAAGCACGATCGGCCAGGGAGGCACGATCGCCCTGTTGAGGCCGAACGGCGCCGAACTCGCCAGCGTCAACTTCTCGACCTTCCGCGACGCCGTCACCCTGCCGGAAGCCGGTACCTACACCTTCGTGGTCAACCCCGCCGTGACCGGCACGGGCTCGGTCGCGAACGGCGTCGGCAGCATCAAACTGACCGCGTATCTCGTCAATGACGCCACCGGCACGATCACTCCGCCCGCCACCGCCGAAGGCGTCAAACAGACGTTCTCGATCAGCGCCCCCGGCCAGAACGCCCGCTACTCGGTGACGATGGCCGCCGGCGACAAGGTCTCGCTGCGTACCAGCAACTCCAACCTGACCAACAGCTACACGATCAAATGGATCAACCCCAGCGGCTCCGCCGTCTACAGCGAAACCTGGGGCGCGAAAGAAAACTGGTTCTGGGACTCGAAGACCTTCTCGACGGCGGGCACCTGGACGCTGCTGGTCGATCCCGTGGGAAGCGCCACCGGCTCGGTCGACCTGCTGCTCTGGAAGACGCCCGACGTCACCGGGCAGACGATCGCGCCCTCCACCGAAGGCGGGTCGGCCACCTCGACAGTCGACGTGCCCGGCCAGCGCGAGCTGATCACCTTCTCGGGGACCGCCTCGCAGCTGATTACGCTCAAAGCGCAGGAATCGACGATCGCCAACGGTTCGGCGTGGATCCTGAAGCCGGACGGCAGCCAGCTCTCGGGGAGCGATGTCACTTTCTCCTCCAGCTCCAGCGGCAAAAAAGAAGTCACGCTGCCGAGCACCGGCACCTACACGATCGTCGTCGACCCGCCGCCCACCGGCGCCAACCCGGTCACCAACGGCACCGGCAGCGTGCTGGTGACCGTCTACCTCGGCTCGCACGCCGCCTGGTGGGGAGGGGAGGAAGCCGAGCTGCGGCTCGTCGATTACTCCCCGGGCGAGGAGGACGAGAGCGCGCTCGCGGTCACCTACTCGGACGTGCCCAGCGACGGCAGCGACGGCGCGAGCCCGGTCTCGCGCGAGGAAGCCGCTCCCAAAGGCCAGTCGGCTTCGCTGCCGTACGGGTGGGTCCCGGTCGAGCAGGGCAGCTGGCTGCCCCCGCGGGCGGAGCAGGAGCGGAACTGGCTGGTCGGCCGCTCGTCGAGCCCGTGGCTAGACGTCGAGCCGCTCGAGGTCGCCGGCGAGACCACCGCGCTCGCGGGGCAGGCACTCGCGGTCGACGGCCTTCCCGCCGCGGGGGTCTCGGTCTCGATCGAGGGGACGTCGGTCAGCGCCAGGACCGACGAGGCCGGGAGGTTCCTGCTCGAGGGGGCGCCGGCGGGCCACCAGGTGCTTCGTATCGACGGCGAATCGGCGCCGGGGAAGAAGCGCTACGGGATCTACGAGGTCGGGGTCGACCTCGAGGCCGGGAAGACCATCGTCCTCGACTACACGGTCTGGTTGACGCCGCTCGATCTGGCCGGAGACCTGGTCGTCGACTCGCCGACGAAGCGGGAAGTGAGCCTGAGGACCCCGCGGGTGCCGGGCCTGGAAGTGAAGATCCCCGCCGGGACCAGGATCACCGACGACGAGGGCCGGGCGGTGGAGGACCTCAACATCACCGCGATCCCGCTGGACCGGCCGCCGTTCCCGCTGCCGCCCTTCGTCACCGTCCCCGTCTACTTCACCGTGCAGCCGGGCGGGGCCAGCCTCAGCAAGGGCGCCCGCTTCGTCTACCCGAACTGGGGCGAGATGGCGCCCGGGAGCCGGGTCGACTTCTGGAACTACGACCCCGACGACCGCGGCTGGTACGTCTACGGGCGCGGCACCGTCACCCCCGACGGGGAGCAGGTCGTCCCCGACGCCGGGGTGCGGGTCTGGGAGTTCACGGGGGCGATGGCGGTGAGCGGGCCGACGCCGCCGGGGACCGGCCCCCACCACGAAGCCAACGCGAGCGACGGAGATCCAGTCGATCTCTACACCGGCCTCTTCACCTACGGCAAGACCGACATGACGCTGCCGGACGTGGTCCCGATCTCGATCGAGCGCACCTACCGGCCCAACGACTCCAACTCCTACGCCTTCGGCGAAGGGATGACCAACCTCTACGACCTGCGGCTGTGGCCGATCGTCAACTACAAAGAAGCCGACCTGATCCTGCCCGACGGCGGTCGCGTCCACTACGTCCGCACCTCGGCGGGGACGGGCTGGACCACCGCGGTCTACGAGCCGACCGGGGACGCCGGGATGTTCGACGGCTCGACGATCAGCTGGAACGGCGTCGGCTGGGACATGAAGCTCGCCAACGGGTTCACGTTCACGTTCGGCGGCTTCGCGCCGCTGGTCGCGATCAAGGACCCCCACGGCAACACGCTGAGGATCAAGCGGACCGAAGGGCAGACGGGGAACATCAAAGAAATCGTCTCCCCGAACGGGCGCTGGGCCAAGTTCACCTACGACGGCGCCAACCGGATCACCGAAATCACCGACAACGGCGGCCGCAGCTTCAAATACAGCTACACCTCCGGCCGGCTGACGAAAGTCGAGAGGTCCGGCGGGCGGACGACCGAATACGAATACGACGGCTCGGGCCGGATGAAAGCGGTGATCAACCCCCGCGGCAACAAATACCTGCAGAACGAATACGACGCCAACGGCCGGGTCAAAAAGCAGACGACGGGCGACGGCGGCAGCTTCGAATTCGCCTACGAACTCGACGGGGCCGGGAAAGTCAAAGCGACCACGGTCACCGACCCGCGCGGCTACCAGCGCAAGGTCTCCTTCGACGCGGAGGGGTTCCCCGTCAGCGAAATCGAGGCGCTGGGGACCGAAGCGGCCCAGACGACCACTTGGAAACGACAGCCGGAAACCGGGCTGATCCTCTCGCAGACCGATCCGCTCGGCCGCAAAACCGAGTTCGAATACGACAGCGTCGGCAACGTCAAAGAAGTGACGCGGCTGGCGGGCACCGAAGACGAGGTGACGACGAAAATCGAATATGAGCCTGGCACGACCAACGTCACCAAAGTCACCGACCCGCTCGGCCATGCGACTGCGCTCGATTACGGGCCCAAGGGGGAGCTGTTAACGCGGACCGACGCGCTGGAAAACGTAACTACCTTCTCCTACAACGGCGAAGGCTTGCCAACGACGCTGGGAGATCCGGAGGACGGCGAAACCAAATTTGTCTATCAGGACGGCGACCTGGTCGCGGTCACCGATCCGCTCGGGCGAACGACCAGCCAGTTCGTCGACGCCCTCGGTCGGGCGCGAGCGATCACCTCGCCGAACGGTCAGCAGTCTGTGCTCTCCTACGACGAAGCCGATCGGGTGACTTCGATCACCAGTCCCTCGGGCGCGCAGACAACGTTTGGTTATGACAAAGACGGCAACCTCATCTCGCTGGAGGACCCGCGGGGGAACGAGACGACGATGACCTATGACGCGATGGACCGACTCGAGAGCCAGACGAATCCATTGGAAGACACGGCAGAATGGAATTACGACAAAGCTGGTCTGCTGATCGAATCGATCAGCCTTGGCGGCGACGTCACCAAGTACAGCTACGACGAGCTCGGACGTCTGGCCAAAGTGCGCTTCAAAGTTGAAGGACTGCTGGCGCAGAGCACGATCGAATACGAGTACGACGACGGCGATCGCCTGATCGGCGTCAACGACAGCGCCAGCGGCGAATACGTGCTCGAATACGACGACCTCGACAGACTGACCTCGATCAGCGGCCCGACCGGGACCGTCGGCTATGCCTACGATGATGCTGGTCGGCGCACCTCAATGTGGGTGCCAGGGCAGCCCGCGTTGGCCTACGAATACGACGACGCCAACCGGCTGATCGAAGTCTCGCGTAGCGGCGACTCCGTTCTGCTCGCCTACGACGACGCCAGTCGTCTCACCAACCTCGAGCTCCCCAATGGGATCCAGCAGATCTACGAATACGACAAAGCCGGCCAGGCCACCTCGATCACCTACAAAAAAGGTCAAACGACGCTCGGCGACATCAAATACGCCTATGACGCCAACGGCCGCACCGAAGCGATATGGGGAAGCTACGCGCGCCTGGTAGTGCCGGCGGCGCTGGGAACCGGCACCTTTAACGCCGCCAACCAGTTGACGAAACGGGGAGCAGAGGAATTCGCCTACGACGACGACGGCAACTTGATCGAAGACGGCTCCAATGAATACAGCTGGAATGCCCGCGGTCAGCTGACGGGGATCACGGGCGGGACGACCGCGTCCTTCGGCTACGACCCATTCGGCCGCCGGATCTCGAAGACGCTCGGCGGGACCACGACCAAAATGATCTACGACGGTCCGAATGTGGTTCAGGAATCGGTTGGCGGCTCGGTCACCGCCAACCTGATCAACGGCCTGCGGATCGACCAGGTCTTCTCCCGCGCGACCAGCACTGGTACCGACAGCTACCTCACGGATCAACTCGGCAGCACCGTGGCCCTTGCCGACGGCGGCGGCGAAGTGGATACGACCTATGCCTACGAGCCGTTTGGCAAAGTGAGCAGCGCCGGGGCCGCGAGCGACAATCCCTTCCAGTTCACTGGACGCGAGAATGATGGGACGGGGCTTCAATTCAATCGGGCGCGGTACTACGACCCTACGTCCGGCCGCTTCATCAGCCCTGATCCACTTGGCTTCGAAGGAAGCGGCGCAAACCTATATGGCTATGCAGCGGGAGCTCCACTTACCTTTACTGATCCACTGGGAGAATATGCTTGGCTCAACAAGTGGCCGGATCCTATGGGCTGGCTGGAAGACAAGGTTTCTGAAGGGATGTCTGAGATTGGAAGACTTCTTTGGGAGCACAGAAGAGAGTTGCTTGGCGCAGGGGTGGGGATAACTTGTGCGCTTTCAGGAGGCACTACCTGCCTCATAGTCGCGGGCTCTGGTGCGGCGCTGGCGGCGTTCGATGCAGGTCTTTCTAACGAGTGCGGTTCTGATATCACCGCAGCCCTGACTGCTGGGGCTACGACTATCATCATGGCACTGCCGGGTCTTCCACTTGTGACGCTCGAGGCTGCAGGCAAGGTATCTCTTGGGTTAAATGCTCCACAAAGGCTCGGCCTTGCAGCACCAGGTGAGATAGTGGGTATTGGCGGGGGCCCCGTTGTCGAAGAGGGGATCAACGAACACTTTCAGGGCGGCAGTGCGGAAACCTCGTCATGTTGAGAGCGTTGCGTCAGGGAGTCAAGGAAGACGAGCAGGTGTATCGGTCAGGCGGCAACACCGTTGCAGCTGTCGTGTGGCTGGTGATTTCAAACGGATTCGCGATCAGCTTCGTCATTCGCGCCCCCGATAGTCCACCGATCATTGTGTTGGCAGGGCTATATGCTGCAGTATCGAGCTTCTTGTTTGCGCGTCTGTTTTTTGCGGGGATATTTACCTCTCCGAGAGGCATTCGTGTTGCCAACATCTTCAAGAGTTTCGATCTGCGTTGGGACGAGATCCAGCGCTTCGAAATGGGTCGATGGAAGGTGATTCCTCGGACCTGCCTGATCCATCTGCGCGATGGCCGCATCAAGCATGCAGCCGGCGTAGAGGAAAGCGCCAACTTCCCGAGCGGGAGCGCGGAGAAGATGGTCGAGGAACTAAACGACGAGCTGTCTAGGCGGGTAGGCCAGGTTGATTCAGCTCAAGGCAGCAGTGGATGAGCCTTCCAGGGAGTCGCTGTGTTCGCTCACAAAGGCCATGCGAGAGAATTGCTAGCTCCTTGTGACAGTAGCCAAATTGCATCATGCTAAATCAGCAGGACAGGCCGATGGGTAGTAGCGAAAGGCCCTCGCGTCGCTTCTACTCACGTTCTCAGGTTGTTGCCGTTGAGATAACGGGAGCTATCTTTCTCTTCATATTCGTCAGTGGGCTCCTTGCCTCTGACACCATTGGAATCAGGATCTTTATCCTCGTAGTCATTTTGGGGATGGGCGTAGTCGCTGTGCGCATTATCCGATCGGGCGTCGAAGCCTTCGACCGGAGCGTGAGAGTCAAGAACGTTTTCTCTACCTACGAACTTTCTTGGAGAGAGATCGACCGCTTTGAAGTTGGTCAGTCAGGATTGCTTCCGATGGTCTGCCTTATCCACCTCAAAGATGGCAGCAAAAAACATGCGTTCGGCATTCAGGAACGTACGAACTTTCCGGACGGCTCGGCTGAAGCGATGGTTGATGAGCTTAATGCCGAACTCGCAAGGCGAGTTGGCATCCATGTTGACTCAACTTAAGAGCGGCAGTAGATGAGCCTTCCCGGGGAGGTCTCTGTGGTTATCCCAATGCTCGGTGTACTCCGGTCTCAAGGGGACCTACCTTGCGGCGATCATGTTCTTAGCGGACCTGCTGGTGAGGCTGGTTGATTGAGCGGGTCAACAAGAAGATGAAACGTGCAATGCGCCGGGCGAGGGTGGCCTCGGAGTAACCTGAATGGAGCATGGTGGGGGAGTTGGGAGATAGGGATAAGTCTGGACGCGGGGTGACCCGGCGAGGTGTGCTCGCGGGGGCTGCGCTGCTTGGGATCGGCGCCGGTCTGGATCGGCTGGTGGGCGATCCGGGAAGCGGTAGCGGCGGCGAGCAGGCGGGTGCGAAGGCGGTGCCGTTTCACGGCGCCCACCAAGCCGGGATCGCCACCCCGCAGCCGGAATACCTCGAATTCGCCACCTTCGATCTGACGAGCGAGGCGCCTGACGATCTGCGGGCGCTGCTGCAGGAGTGGACGGCCGCGGCCGTCGCGCTCACGGAGGGAGGCCAGCACCGGCCGCTTGGGGAAGGCGAACCGGGTGGTGCTCCGGCTGACCCCGGCGAGGCGATCGGCCTCGGGCCGGCGCAACTGACGATCACGATCGGGTTCGGCCCGAGCCTGTTCGGCGAAGAGGGCCGCCAGCGGTTCGGCCTCGGGTCCCGGCCGCTGGCCCTTACGCCGCTGCCAGCGTTTCGGGGCGACGGTCTCGAGCCCGATCGCTCCGGCGGCGACCTCTGCGTCCAAGCCTGCGCCTCAGACCCCCAAGTCGCCTTCCACGCCGTCCACGTCTTCGCCCGGATCGCCAGTGGCGTCGCCACCTTGCGCTGGTCCCAGCAGGGCTTCGGCCGCACCTCCAGCACGAGCCGGGCGCAGCCGACCCTGCGCAACCTGATGGGGTTCAAGGACGGCACCAACAACGTCCGCGCCGAGGAGGAGCGCGAGATGGACGAGCACGTCTGGGTGCAGCAGGGCGAGGGGCCGGCCTGGATGGAGGGCGGCACCTACATGGTCGTGCGCCGCATCCAGATGCTCTTCGACGTCTGGGACGCGACGAGCCTCGAGGGCCAGGAGCGCGCGGTCGGACGCGAGAAGGTGAGCGGCGCCCCGCTGGGGCAGGAGGGGGAGTTCGACCCGGTAGACCTCGAGGCGCGGCATGGCGGTGAGCCGGTGATCCCAATCGATGCCCACGTCCGGCTCGCCAGCCCCCACCTCAACGACGGGCAGCGGATCCTGCGCCGGGGCTTCTCCTACACCGAACCCTCACAAGCCGGCTCGGG
>JALZHV010000033.1 GCA_030860625.1 Actinomycetota bacterium | reverse complement strand
GGTCTTGATCGTGGCGATCGCCGTCTCGGGATCGACGTAGATGCCGGCCCGGTTGATCACGAGGCCGAGGTCGAACAGGCCCGCCTGGGCCGGGACCACCGAGACGATCGAGTAGGGGGCGCCTTTGTAGGGGCCCGAGAGGTAGACGGCGGTGGGGGCTTTGCCGGGCTGGGGGATCCACAGCGGCACGCCGCCGACACCCGTGGCGGCGGCGATATCGCCGATCTGGCTGCCCGCCGGGCAAGCGCCGGTGGCTGCGGACGCATCGGAGCACAGCGGGACGCTGCCGAGCTTGGCCAGGAGCCCCTGCGGCAGGGTGACTGAGAGTGACTGCGGGTTGACTTCGCCGTCCTGGCGGGTCAACGCGAATACGAAGGGAGCGAAGGAGCCGGCGCGCAGGCTCGTCGTTCCAGCGTCGAGTTTCGGGCTGAACCCGCCCTTGCCGCAGCCGCTAGTGATCTGCATCGGCGTGTCGCCTTCAACCGGCGGCTTGCCAGACCACGGCGTGAGCTGGAAGTGGGTTTGGTAGATGCCGCAACCGGGAGTCGCGAGCGGCGCCTTCGGGCCGCCGAAGACATGGAACTCTATGTTCGAGAAGGGCACCTGCGGCAAGCCTCCCAGAGAAGGGACCCCGGCAACTACGGCCGTCAACTGCCCGGTCACCGGGTTCGCCTCGATCTCGGCCGGCAGCTTCAGGCGCACGCCTTGTTCGTCGGTGACGAGCCAGAAGCGGAAGAGGCTAGCGGGCTCAGGGGTGCGCTGGTAGATCGCGCCGTTGAGGGTGTGCTCAAGCGCTGGCACCTCGATGCTCACCCTGCCGATCTTTGAGGCTTCGGCGCAATCAGGGGGCTGGCTCGTTTCAAAACCGACTTCCGTGGCGCTACAGCCAGCGAGATCTTGGGCCGCGGCTGAATTGATCGTCATGCCCTCCGGCAAGGTGACAACCGCGCGCTTTAGGGCTGAGGTCGCTCTCCCCTGTGGCGTTTCATCTTGTGGAATCTCCAAAGCAGCATCGAGGCCGGTCGGAGCGGATGCTTCGGGGTTGGTGCTAAAGGCGCTGAAGGCGGGTTCGAAGCCCAATTTCCCACAGCCGCCAATCTGCGGGAAGGGAACGCTTTTGCTCCTGGGTGCCTTTGGCAGCTGGTAGCTCCAGACCGTGATCGTGATCTGCCGTTCCATGCCGCAGTCAGTCGGATTGCTCAAGAAGGGAACTTCCGGAAGCCCCGAGGGACGACCGTTGGCAGGCGCTTCGTTTTTCAGCGCTTCAAGGGGAGTCAGGCGGTCTTCATCGTGCACAGGTGCAGGCGGCACGCCCCAGAAAGTGGTTTCGGCCTTGATCAGTCCTGCTGCTGAAGGCGCGCCTTCTACCGTCGCCACCAAGCTGTAATCGGTTGGGTTCAAGCGGACGTTGATCAGCGCCGGGTAGGGACCGGCGAAGAAGCCGAGGCGGGCAACGACATCTCCGTTCGCTGGAAGGGCTATGTTGTAAATCGGCTCGTGGAAGGTGCCTGAGATCGTGCCGCCGACGGTGATATCGCCAATGCCCACCTGCGAGTCGACCGGGCATTCGCTCTCCTCGGGCAGGTTCCCCAACTGGGCCACGGTGCAGCGTGGGATCCCCTGCGGGTTGCCGATCATCCCCGGCGGCAGGTGCACTTCGACGTCGCGGGTCTGCGCGTAGGGCTGGCCTCCTTTTTCACTCAGCTCGAAGGTGGTGGTCAGGTCGGCATGGGCACCTGCCTGGACGCTGGTGAGCGAGACCCCCACCGACTCGAGCTCGTATTTTTCGGATTCCGCGGCCACGCCCGGTGAGGGCACAAAGACAGCCAGGACACCCACCAGACACGCCAAGAGCGTGGTCTTCCCCATGACCCTCATCGGGCCGCTCTTTTCTTGTCCGCGCCAGCTCTGCGGGAGTGCTTGCGAGGCTTCTTGACACATCGCACCTTCCCGCCTCGCTTGACCTTGCGCTTGCCCTTAGGACAAGGCTTGGTGCTCTTGACGTTATCGTCAGCGCCCAGAACGGGCTCGGCAGGAGCGGACAGAGCCGGCGGGACAGGAACGTTCGGATGGCATCCTTCCCCTTCGCATTCTTTCCCTGGCTCTTCGGGGAACCCGCCGCCAACCCGGGCGTCGTAGATCGATGGCGTTTCGTCGTTGTCAGCGAGGAGGAGAAGGTCGGCGCTGCGGAAGAAGACATCGTCGCCACTGTCGCTGACCCCATAGAGGTAGTCGATGCGATCGCTGTGGCCGGAGGAGATCAAGTAAATGCAGCCGCCAGGTCTCTTGCAGCTTCCGACCCCTTGATCCTCCCACTCGTAGACGTCCTGCAGGCCATCAGTGTCGTCGACCACCAGCGGTTCCTCTGACTGGAAGAAGGCGCGGCGGCCGTCGCCGCGAAGGTTCCGCAGCAGGCTGAACTGATTCAGCGGTTGGGGATCGCCTCGCACCAGGCTGAACGACTGCAAGCTTGCCTCGCCCGTAGCTGGGGCGCCGGTTGGGTTGCAGGAGAGGCAGTCAATCTCCTCATCGACTGAGTCGTAGCGATACACCTCGGCATGCCCTTCGGGGTCATAGCCAGTGAGGTCGGCGCGCGACTCGAAGAGCAGAACGCTCCCATCGGGAGTAGTGCGGGAGGGATCGATGGCAAGGCGACCTGAGGTTTCAGCGGTTCCAGGGCCGACAGCGTCGACCCACTGCCCGAGAGCGGCCACCAATTCAGTCCCGCCCGGCTCCCCCTCGACATCTCGTTTGGTGAGGACACCGACGAAATCAAGTTCCCCTTCGTTGGAGAGATAGAGGTTCTTCTGCCCAGCGACCGCGGTCACCCCCCGAGGATTCGGGGCGATGGTCAAAACGGTGGGAGACACGAAATAAGCAGCCGTGCCATCGCCTGAGACGTTGACCGGAGTAACGTCGCCGCTAGCGCTGAAGGGGATCACCGATTCCGTCAGCGCATCGAACGCGAACAAGTCGCCATCTTTGAGATAGAAGATGCGATCGCCACCTTCGGCGACGCCGGCGAAGGTCACCCCTTCGCCGACTTCGTAGGTTTCGGTGTTGTCGAGCCGCAGGTAGAGCCTCGACCCGATCGTGAAGGCAACCCCTCTTCCATCGAGCGAAGATCCCACGTAGGAAGCATCCTGCCCCGCGGCGGGAGTCTCATCGCCTGGCAGTAGCGAGACCACGTGCGTGACCCCGTCCGAGGTGCGGTCATAGATCGCTCGAGTCCCGTCCGGAGGAGCGTTCGACTCCAGCTGAATGCCCCCCGCGGAGCCGACTTCCCCGCTCGTGAAGATGATGTGCCCACCGTCCTCGCTGATCAGCTTGCCTCTGGCCGTCGGGTCCGAGGCGAGACCGCCCCTTCCGACCAACTCCGAGTGGCCATCGGGGTAGCGGACGTAGCGCGTTACTTTGCCTTCGACCGTAGCGCTACCTTCGCTGCCGGCCGTGCTCCAGAACGAGTAGCCCTGGTCGGGCGAAGCGCTACCGGGCGTCGGGGCCGCTGCTTCGACGCCGTTAGGCCCCGCACTAGCGGTGCCCCAGCCTCCCGTCCCTCGCGTCGCCAGGTAAGGATCGCCTCCCAGAGAACCGGTCCCTTCGTAGCCCGGAATCGACCCGCCTTCGGTGAGGAAGGAGACCGCGTTGCCCGCGGGGGAGACCTGGCGACTCGCAAAGTAGATCCCGAACTGGCCGAGCCCAAGAGGTGCCCGCGTGTTCGTGTCCGCGGGGGTCACCAGCTCATAAGCGCGACAGTCGGGCAAAAAGGCGGAGAGACGGGTGCGGAAGACGTCGTTGGGACAGGCCTCGGGGGGCTCTGCCTTCAGGTAGGTGACGAACTGGGACTCTCCTTCGTCGGCTCCTTCCTGATTGGTCGCAACCACCCTGAAGACATAGCCAGTTCCCGGAGTGAGACCAACCGCGAGAGCACTCACTCCAACTCCCTGCGTTCCGGCCGGAATCTCTCCTTTCCCAGCCACACGAGCGCCTGCAAAGCCTTCTTCTTCATAGCTCTGCCTATTGGCGTATTCGAAGACGTACTGGGTTTCGAGACCTTCTGGATCGATCGTCGCCTGCAGTTCGGCTTCTGCATCAGTGACTTCCGCGAACGCCATGGAGCCGACTTGCGGGGGTCCGAGCAGGGGGAGAGGCCCGAACGCATAGGAGTGACCTACGCCGCTGGGACCCGAGGGGACGTAGAGGTACCGTCCATCAGGATTCAAGGCGCCATTCGGACTATTCGCACCGTTGTCAATCCCGATTTGAGCCCCGAACACGTACTGGAAGCCATGTTCGATGCTTGAGACTAATTCGCCTTCCGGCGTGAACTCATAAATGAGATTGGAGCCATTACCGTCATATACGAAGACGTGACCCGTCCCTTCATCGACGGCAACCGTGGTCTTGTCGTTGAGGAATTTCCCTGCCGGCGTAGTCGATCCGTCAATCGTGTCGATCAAGGCGTGAGGTGAATCTCGTTCGAAGACCCTGATCACGAAGTTGTCGGGCGAGGAGCGGTGATCGCTGGCGTAGATTCGATCTCGAGCCGCGTCTACCGCCAGACCCACCCCATGCGCGTTGAAGAGGAGGGGCTCTCCAATCGATTCATCGAGGAGTTTGTTTCCTTCACTCGCGGAGCCAAATTCCATGATCGACAGAGCACGATGAGCGAGCAGCCGATCGGTAGAGGGATCGATGGCCAACGCCATGAGGAACGGAAAGGCTGCTTCTTCCCGCACCAAAACGGGAGGCCCTTTGTAGCTGATTTCCCCGACCTCAGGTTTGTAGACATCCGGATCGTGCCTCTCGATACTCCCGTTTTTACCGCCTTGGAAATCGTAGACATAGAGTCTTCCGTCACTGTCAACAGCAAGGCTTTTCGGACCTCCGGGATCTGATATCTCAGTAATGAAAAGACCGTCTGAATCAAAGATGTCAATTCGTCCTTCCGCTCCTTCGGCGGAGTCTTTCCCGTAGCTGGCAACGTAAATATTTCCGTAGGAATCGGTGGTAACACTCCGAGGGGAAGTGAACGAGCCGCTAGGCGGGTGGGGCGGTTCTGGGCAGCCGGGATCAGGAACGGGGTCTGCCGAGTTAGGCGGCGTGCATCCGCCCGTAAGCGAAAGCACAGGATCAAAGGCGTGCGTTTCGGCGGCAAGAGCCTGCGATCCCGCGCAGACGATCACGGCGATCGAAATCGCAAGCCCAAGTATCCCCCTCCACATCGCTTCCATCATGGATCGAACCCCGCCCCTTCTGTGGCTTCTCCCTGATTCTGAGGTTCGTAAGCGTAGTTGAAGCCATCCAGTGCTGTCAAGAAACGACCGTTTCACACCGACAAACAAAGAGGCGACCGCCCGAAAGCGGTCGCCTCTAATCACATTGACCTTCTCAGACCTACGGCTCTACGTAAATCGGAGTCGGCTGAGTGACGTTGTAGGTAGCTGTCCACCGAGCGTCTTCCGGGCAGAGGAAGCCGCCAGCCGTCTTGTTAACGACAGCGTTGATGTGAAGCACCGGCGATTTGCCGCCTGTGAGCGTGCCGAGATGGAGTGCCGCACCACTACCATAGGTGCAGCTAACACCGAAAATTTCAACTGTCACTTCGGTGTTCTTAGCTGTAACTGTACCGTTGTCAGTTCCAGCAATGTGATGGATTTCGAGTTCACCGAGTTTGACGGTGTGAACTGTCTGGTTGCAGCCAGCGCCTTTTGCGCCCCAGGTCAGAGCCGTGAGATCGCCGGAGACTGTTGCTGAGGAACCTCCACCATTTGTAATTTTCCCTTCCATGCCCCCAACGGTACAACTAGCGAGTGCTTCCCCACTTGTCCGCTCCAGCACGGCGGTGCCGCTTAGAGTCGCTTTGATGATGTTGTCGTGAACAGCGTTGATCTGGTTCGCTGTTGCGCACGGTGTTTCTGTCGCTGTGCAGAGCGTGGTCGCCGAGGCCGTGCCAGCGCCGACGAACGCCATCAGGGCCGCAGCCGCGACAGCGGCGAGGCCGAGCATCTTGATGTACTTCATGTGTATTTCTCCCTTGGCTCCAGCGCCGAAGCGCCGGGTTTGCGTTAACACCCGGTGGCGCAGACGCCCACCGGGATATTCCTGTTATTCATTCAGGAACAGCTGAGTGTCTATCACAGTCTATGGAGATCAGTCAAGGATATTTATCGATTCGTAGATAAGACGCTGTTTTTATGCCCAATTGGCGCTCGTCCCTTTGTCAAATTGGATGTAAGGACGAGCGCCAAATCGTTCAGCCTCAGCTTGCGAGGACGTAGAGGGGGGTCGGGTCGGTGACCGTGAGTGAGGCGGTCATCGTGCCCGGGTCGGAGCAGAGGAAGCCGCCGGCGAGGCGGGAGACTTTGGCGTTGATGCTGATCGTCGGTTTTTCGCCGCCGTTCAGGGTGATGCCGGAGCTGATCGTGCCGCCGTAGGTGCAGCTGACGCCCGCGGTGGCCGCTGTGATTTCGATGCCGGACGCTGTGAAGGTGCCGCTGGTTTTGCTGGTCCAATGGATTTCGCCGGAACCCGTTTTGATCACGTTCAGGGTCGCGTTGCAGCCGCCGAAGCTGAGCGTTTTTGTCAGGCCTTTGACTGTTTCGGTGGCGCTGCCGGTCGAGGTCGATTCGATCGAGCCTTTGCCTTCGCTGCATTCGATCGTCGCGAAGCCGGCTTTGAAGACCGCCGTGGTCCCCGCCGTCAGCGTCCCGTTGAAGTTGGTCCCTTTGGGATAGATCGAGCTGCAGGGGCTCGTTTTCGTTTTGCAGATCACGGTCGCCGAAGCCGATCCGGCCCCGAAGACCACGAACAAGGCCGCCATCGCGGCGGCAACCGCCAGTCCTTTCAGGTACTTCATCTCTGCCTCCCATTCCGAGCGCCGACTGGCAGGCGCTCAATTGATTAAGAAAGGCTGAGCTTAATTGCTCCGCGAGCTACGGGGAGGACTCTCGCTTCCTCAGGAGCTCCCGGATCTTCGCGATCAAGAGCTGGTGGAGGTCGAACTGCCAGTAGGAGACGAAGCGCTCGACCAAGACCCGCATCTCGTTCTGATCCAGCCGGCCCAGCGGCTCTCCGAGGTCCACGGCGGTCTCGTGAAGACGGATCGGGGCGCTGATCATCGCTGCCGACTCTTCGGCGAGGCCCGGGAATCGGTCCGGCCTCAGATGGAACAGGCCCGGCTGGCGTTGGTCCCTCACCTGCTGGGCCTCCTCCTCGTCCAAGGTCTCGAGTCGAATCAAGCGCAGACCGAAGAGGTCTCCGGTCTGGGGATCGGCGCGGTCCGACAGCAGGAGAACAGGGTGGGCCTTGGCCTCGACCACGAAGCGGAACTCCGCGTCTCCGCTTTTACGCAAACCGCCGACGATCGTCTTCGCATCCGCAGCCTCCACCGGGGGCTTGCCTTTGACGAAGACCTGGAACGGCGCTCGCGGCGTAGAGGGCACGACCGCCCAGTACACCTCGCCGGCCGTGAGGTTCAAATCCCGAGCAGGCTGCGGACAGCCGCCTCGTCTTCGACCAGCTTGCCCTCCCGCGACTCCGCGATCCGGTGAGCTTTCGCCCCGAGCTCCGTCAACTCGAACGATCCCGGGCGCGCAGCCTCCTCCAGCATGCGGGCTCGGTTCTGCAGCTCGGCGTAGTCGTCGGGATGCAAGATCACGGCCTTGACGCTGCCGGCGCTGTAGCGCTCGACGAGGTAGGCGTTGCCGAGCTCGGGCTTGGGTACCCGCACGTCGTTGCTCTTGACCAGGACGTTCTTCAACTCCACGGCCCGAAGGTACTGCCGCTGCCGGACGACTCCAGAAGGTGTCGTACGACTCCTAAGGCGCTAGAGCGGGATGTTGCCGTGCTTGCGCTTCGGCTGGTCGACGCGCTTGGTCTGCAGCATCCGCAGCGCCCGGATCAGCTTCGGGCGGGTCTGGCGGGGCTCGATCACGTCATCGATGTAGCCGCGCTCCGCCGCCGAGTAGGGGTTGGCGAAGTGGGCTTTGTAGTCGTCGATCAGCTTCTGCCGGCGCTCGTCGGGAGTCGGCGAGTTGGCGATGTCCTTGCGGTAGATGATGTTGACCGCGCCCTCGGGGCCCATCACCGCGACCTCGGCGGTCGGCCAGGCGACGTTGTAGTCGGCCAGCATGTGCTTGGAGTTCATCACGTCGTAGGCGCCGCCGTAGGCCTTACGGGTGACGACGGTGAGCTTCGGCACCGTCGCCTCGGTGAAGGCGTAGAGCAGCTTGGCGCCGTGGCGGATGATCCCGTTCCACTCCTGGTCGGTGCCAGGGAGGAAGCCGGGGACGTCGGTGAAGGTGAGGAGCGGAACGTTGTAGCAGTCGCAGGTCCGCACGAACCGGGCCGCCTTCTCGGAGGCCTCGATGTCGAGCACGCCGGCGAGGAAGGCGGGCTGGTTGCCGACGACGCCAACGGGATAGCCGTCGAGCCGGGCGAAGCCGCAGACGATGTTCTTCGCGAAGTGCTCGTGGACCTCGAAGAACTCCTCGTCGTCGACGATGCGGGCGATCACGTCGCGCATGTCGTAGGGCTTGGAGGGGTCGTCGGGGACGATCGTGTCGAGCTCGGTGTCTTCGCGCTCGGGGTCGTCGCTGGGCTCGAACCGCGGCGGCGCCTCGAGGTTGTTCGAGGGCAGGAAGCTCATCAGGTACCGCACGTCTTCGAGGCAGCTCTCCTCGTCCTCGGAGGCGAAGTGGGCGACGCCGGACTTGGAGTTGTGGCTCATCGCGCCGCCGAGCGCCTCGAACTCGACTTCCTCGCCGGTCACGGTTTTGATCACTTCCGGGCCGGTGATGAACATGTGCGAGGTCTCTTTGACCATGAAGATGAAGTCGGTCATCGCGGGGGAGTAGACGGCGCCGCCCGCGCACGGGCCCATGATCATGCTGATCTGCGGGATGACACCCGACGAGCGCACGTTGCGGTCGAAGATGTAGCCGTAGCCGGCCAGGGAGGAGGCGCCCTCCTGGATCCGAGCACCGCCCGAGTCGTTGAGCCCGATCACCGGAGCCCCGGTCGCGACGGCGAGGTCCATGATCTTGCAGATCTTCTCGGCGAAGGTCTCGCCGAGGGAGCCGCCGAAGACGGTGAAGTCCTGGGCGAACACGAAGACCTTCCGCCCGTCGATCGTCCCCCAGCCCGTCACGACGCCGTCGCCGTACGGCCGGTTCTTGTCGAGCCCGAACGCCGAGACGCGGTGCCGGGACAGCGCGTCGGTCTCGACGAACGAGCCGGCGTCGAGGAGGAGCTCGAGCCGCTCGCGGGCGGTCAGCTTCCCGCGCTTGTGCTGGCGCTCGATCGCGTCCGGCCCGCCCGCGACCTGCGCCTCCTCCTTCCGCCGGCGGAGGTCCTCGATCTTCCGCTCGACGGGCCGCTGCTCGGCGCGCTGGTCGGGTTCGGTCGCCACGGTGGCGCGAGTC